>JAKSPR010000014.1 GCA_024404655.1 Clostridia bacterium
CAACCTGCTGGGCTACGAAGCACCTGCTATGTGGGATGAATCCCTGATCGAAATCAAATAAGTTCCGCTGATGGCGGAATCCGGGCTGCTGTGCGTTGACAATGTGCGGCAGCCTGATTTTTTCTTTGATATTTTCCGGTTTGTCATCGCGGGGAGGCCAAGGGAACCATCTCAGACGCCGAAGTTTCCCTTGGGCCTCCCGGTGAGCCTGTGCAGATGCCGGGAACAGTCAGCCCCCTCCACAATCCCTCCTTGGCTGAGAACGGCGGAAGCCGGAAGTTCTGCGGTCGGCTTTTTTTGATTTGCCTGCGGCAAATCGGGGAGGGCGGCGCGGATTGTCTTTCCGGCGGTTCCAGTTGTTGTTAAGCAGATGACGGAATATGCCAGTTCTTCATACGCCAGCTCATCCGATTCTTATACTTCAAAAAGAAAAAATCAGGCTTGGGTGATGCCCGCGAAGCATGCAAGGGCGACCGCAAAGCCCTTGCCGGTCACCCCCCAAAGCCGGGTAAAGCACAAAAACAGGTCGAGGGCAGAGACCCGGCTGAAACTGAAACATCACTTTTATTCCACCCATACGAAAGGAACTTTCTGTATGATGAAAAAGATTCTTTGCTGCATACTATGTTTTTTGATGATGGCAGTGCTTGCCGGATGCGAGCTCCCGGCGCTGCCGGGAGTGACCTCGGGGGCACAGCTGGGGGTTCAGACGGACGCCCGCACGCCGGAGCCTTTTACGCCTCCTGTGACCGATACTGTCAACCCGCCGGAAACGGAGCCCGGAACGGAAACCATAACAGAGACTGTGACCGAGCCTGTCACAGAGCCCGTCACCGAACCTCTCACGGAAGCCGTGACCGAAGCGCCGGAACCGGAGCCTCCGAAGGAGCTGCGCGCCTCGTTCCTCGGTGCCGGGGACTCCATCATCCATGAGGGCATCTGGATGGAAGCCCGGAAGCATGCGGGAGAGGGCAATTACGCCCGCGCTTATGACTTCTCTCATCTGTTCTCCGGTATGACCGATCTGATTTCCGGGGCGGATATCGCCTTTATCAATCAGGAGACGCTGATGGCGGGGGAGGAATACGGCTATTCCGGCTATCCCCGGTTCAATTCGCCCAGAGACCTTGCAAAGGACATTCTGGATGCGGGCTTTGACGTCATCAACATTGCCAACAACCACATGATGGATCAGCTGCCCGACGGTCTTGCCGCTACCATTTCCTTTTGGAAATCCCAGCCCTGTACCCTCATCGGCGGATATGAGAATACGGCGGATTACGATGCTGTGCGCATCGTCGAAGCAAACGGCATCAGAGTGGCGTTCCTTTCCTACTGCTACGGCACCAACGGTCTTTCCATGCCCGCGGGCTATGATATGATCATCCCCTATCTTGATGAGACCGTCATCCGCCGCCAGACTGCCATTGCGAAGGAGCAGGCCGACTTCATTCTGGTCTCCGTGCACTGGGGTGAGGACAGCGTGCAGGCCGTGACCCAGCAGCAGAAGACCTTTGCAAAACTTTTTGCCGACTGCGGTGTGGATGCGGTCATCGGCCATCATCCGCACCTCATCCAGCCCATCGAGTGGATCGAGGGGGAGGGCGGACACAAGATGCTCTGCGCCTATTCCCTTGGCAATCTCTATTCTCTGATGGCAAAATCCGAAAACATGGTCGGCGGATATCTCGCCTTTGATCTGGTCAAGACCGGAGACGAAACGCATCTGGAAAATGCGGCTTTCATCCCGACGATCTTCTATTACAACATGGGCTTCTTCGGTCAGCATCTCTATTTCATGCAGGACTATACCGAAAAGCTGGCGTCCTCCCACGGCGTACAGAATTACGGCAGTGTATCCAAGAAGCCGGAGGAACTGATCGCCTATACCCAGTCTCTGATCTCCGATGAGTTCCTGCCCGACTGCCTGAAAGCGGGGAGCGCAGACTCATGATGCGTGCGGAGCAAGCGCTGATCTCCGATCTGCTCCGTCAACACCATATTGAGGACGGGGAAATGGGAACACTCTTTCTGGGACAGAAAGATACCCGCCCCCTTGACCGCCGTCTGAACGTGATTGCGCCGGTCTCCTTTGCCTGTGTGAGCGGGCGCATCATCGGCTCTGCCTATCCGGAGCTTTGTGAGCCTGTCTTTTCGCATCTTGAAACATACCGGGAAAATCCTCTCGGGGAGGAATCCCTGACCGTCCTTGACCGTCTTCTGCGTCCGTATCTTGCAGGATGGGGCTATCGTCCCGCCGTCTTTCCCACACGCACGGCAAGGTCTCTTGTCCTGCCGGAGGACTATCGCCCGAAAAGAGAATACATCCTTTCAGGAACGGAGTTTCTGACGGAGGGGGCAGCGGAAACTCTGAAAAACCGCACTTCCATGAAATTTGCCGACTGCGTGAAGCGTCCCGCCTTTGTCTTTGCCGGGGATGGGGAAGTACCTGCCATCGCCGCCGTCAACAGCGCAACGGAGAAATCGTTGTGTCAGGAAATCGGTGTGGAATGCGCACCCGGTTTCCGCAGGCGGGGACTGGGACTTTCCTGCGTCTGTGCGCTTGCGGAGTATCTTTTCCTGCGGGGCGAAAACGTCCTTTATCAGCATTATGAGGGCAACAAAGCCTCCGGTGCGCTTGCCGAAAAGGCCGGATTTGTACCCGTCGGCGGATTCTTTACCTATACTTCCATGCGCTGATATCAAAATTCACACATATCTTGCAATTTTGAAAGAAATGTTGTATACTTAATAGCAAAGGGAAGGGGGCTTGTCGTATGGAATACCGGATTGAACCGATCTATGACGGAATCCAGCTCAAAAGCTACCTTCTGCGCACCCTCGGCCTGTCCTCCGCCATTCTCACGGAGCTGAAAAAACGTCCGGACGGGCTGCTCATCAATGGGGAGCACGTCACCGTGCGCTATATCTTAAAAACGGGCGATATTCTCTCCGTTTCCGATGAGGACCGGGAAGCGTCCGAACATATTGTTCCGGTGAAGCTTCCCCTCTGCATCCTCTATGAGGACCGGGACTATATCGTACTCAATAAACCCCCGTATATGCCGACCCATCCTTCCCACGGGCATTTTGACGATACCCTTGCCAATGCTCTTGCTTATTATTTTGAATCAAAGAACGAACCCTTTGTGTTCCGCAGCTGCAGCCGCCTCGATCGCGATACCAGCGGTGTTGTGACGGTGGCAAAGAACCGCGCCGCTGCCTACCGCTTCCACGAAGCGCATCTTTCGGGCGGCATTGAAAAGACGTATCTTGCCGTCCTGCACGGAACCATGCCGGACACGATGACATTGTTCGACGGTCCCATCCGGCGCCGGGAGGAATCTGTCATCACCCGCATCGTGGCGGAAGACGGACAGCCTGCCCTGACCCGCTGCCGGGTTCTCGGCTATGGAAAAACCCCCGCCGGGGAGCCGCTGACCTTTGTTTCTGCCAATCCCGTGACCGGGCGCACTCACCAGCTCCGCGTCCATTTTTCCCATGCGGGATATCCCATTCTCGGTGATTTCCTCTATGGAAAAGAGGAGCCGGAACTCATCGGACGTCAGGCGCTCCACTGCGTGAAAACCTCGTTTCCCCATCCCTCTCTGGGCCGCGTGACCGTATCCGCCGCTCTGCCCGACGATATGGCACGCCTCTTTTCCGATTCCTGTGACACGGATCAGATACTCCTGCAATCAAAACGAAAGGAAGAATCCGGACGATGAACACCAAAGCCAAGACCACGACCTTTCAGAAAATCAGACGGTATATCCCCGTCTGTCTGCCCGTATGCCTCGTCCTTGCGGCGGCGTCTTTATTCATCACGCTGTATACCGCAGACAAACCGGAGCTTGCTGCGCAGATCAATTACTGGTGGGGCGGCATCCTGCGCTTCGGTATGGCGTATCTCTCCGTTCTGATCCCGTTTTCTTTAGCGGAAGGACTGCTCATCTTCTCCCCTGTACTCCTTGCGTTTCTCATTTATCTGGCTGTCCGTTTTGCCCAAAAAGGACTGCGGGCGGGGATCCGGTATCTCTGTGTACTGCTGTCCATCCTCTGTCTGATCTATACGTTCTTTGTGGCCTCTCTGGGGCTCGGATTCAATGTGCCGACCCTTGGAGATGAACTGGGACTGGCCGACGAACCCGTCAGTGCGGAGCAGCTTTATGAAACCATGATGTGGGCGGCAGATGAGGCAAATGCCCTCTGCGGCAAGGTGGATTTCGCGTTCCAGGATTTCTCCTATATGCCTTTTGCAAACTATAACGATATGTGCGCCGATCTGATGGTCGGTTATGCGCGGCTGCACAGAGAACATCCGCTGTATTTCAATCTGCCCACCAGGATCAAGCCGGTCATCCTCTCGGAGGCTATGTCCTATACCCACATCACTGGCATCTATACCTTCTTCACGGGCGAATCCAATCTGAACGTGAATTTCCCGGACTACACGCTGCCCTTTACCGCAGCCCATGAGCTTGCCCATCAGAGAGGCTTTGCAAGAGAAAAAGAAGCGAACTTCATTGCATTCCTCGTCTGCATCCGGAGTGAGGACCCCTATACCCGCTATTCCGGCTATGTCAACATGGTGGAGTATCTCTCAAATGCCCTCTATTCCGCGGACCGAGATCTGTGGAACGAGTGCATGAACCACCTTGACAACCGCATCCGTTATGAAATGCGTGCCTACAGCGCATTCTTTGAAAAGTACCGCGAAAATACCGCCGCCAAGGTCAGCGACGCGGTCAATGATACCTATCTGAAATCCCAGGGACAGGAGGCCGGAACCAAGAGCTACGGCCTTGTGGTCGACCTCGCCGTCTCCTATTACTATCAGAATGTAAAACCCGCCGAAACGCTTCCAGGCGGCGAAGAAGAACTTACCGAGCCTGCGGAAGCCCCCGACGGAGGCGAAACACCGTAATATGAAACGATTCCAAAAGACGATCGCACTGATTTTAGCGCCGCTTATGGCCGTCAGCCTGATCATCGCCTGTCTTCCGGCGATCCGTGTCCATGCGGCGGAGTGCCCGTCCCTTTTCTACAACGATACGCCGTGGGAGAACGATCTGCGGAATCCCGCGGCTTATTTCCGTGTCGGTGCCTTTGATGACTTCTGGATTCCGCTTTCTCTGTTTGAAAAGCTTCAGAACGTCAAGATCCGGCGCAGCTATGACAACAATTCCAAGGTCCTCCGCCGTTTTACCATCAGCGATGAGGGAACGGGCAAAAGCCTTTCCTTTGAGGCGGATAACGAATATGTCCAGACGGAGCGCGGTCCCGTCATCGTCCTGCGCACGATCCTTTACTACAAGGAACGTTATCTCCCCATGCGCGACGTCTGCCACTATTTCGGCTGGACCTTTGATTATCTGCGCTACGGAGAGGATAAAATGGTCGTCCGTATCATGGACGGCACCCAGACCCTTTCCTTCACGGATCTCCTTGCTCCATACAATCTGAATCCCGACACCGATACGCCGGACACCGAGGTGACAGAGCCGCCGGAAACGGAACCGCCCGTGACAGAACCTTCCGTCACAGAGACCACACCGCCCGACGTCACGCCCCAGCCGCCTCAGGTCGTTTACCGCGCATCCCGGGTCATCCTGACCTTTGAGGATCTCGACCCCGTGCATACGCCGGAAATTCTTGATATCCTGTCGGAATACGGCGCAAACGCCCTGTTCTTCGGAACAGGCGGGCAGATATCCAAAAATCCGGAGCTTGTGACAAGAATCTTATCGGAGGGTCACGCTTTTGGCCTTCATACCATGTCGGAGGACGAAACCGGACTGCGGGATACCGATACCCTCCTTGCTTCCTTCGGTGAGGAAAACGATCTTTTATACACGATGACAAAGCAGAAGACGCGGCTCATCCGTCTGCCGGAGGGTTCTCATTCCGGTTATCTGCATCTGGGAGAACCGCAGAAAAAAGCGCTCTCCGATGCGGGCTATGTCCTCTGGGACTGGAACCTGGCGGCCTTTGACAATGATCCGTCCTACACGGCGGATATGGTCTTTGAGAAGCTGGAGCGGGGTTTCAGAAACAGCTTCCAGCCCGTTATCCGCTTCCACTGCACGGAAACGGCTGCGGAAGTGCTGCCGTCCATCCTCGAACTTGTGTCCTCGGTTCCCACGATGGAAATCCATCCGGTGACAGAGGCAACGGAACCCATCGTGTTCCCGTAATAATTCCCATCCGGTTTTCCGGATAACAGATACTGACGAAAGGAATATGCAGCTATGGAAAAAAAGAAAATTCTGATCGTAGAAGACGAAAAAAATATTGCGCAGGTGCTTGCATTCAATCTGATGCAGGCAGGCTACGCCTTTGATATTGCCTCCGATGGGGAAGAAGGTCTGAAAAAGGCCCTCACCGGCAATTTTGACCTGATCCTCCTTGATCTGATGCTGCCGAAAATGGACGGTTTCACCGTCTGCCGCGGTATCCGGATGCGGCTCGATACGCCCATCATCATGGTAACGGCAAAGGAAGAGGAGATCGACAAGATCATGGGTCTGGATCTCGGTGCGGACGACTATGTAACAAAGCCCTTCTCCATCAATCTGCTCTTGGCCCGCATCAAGGCCAATATCCGCCGGGCCTCCAATGAGGTCATCACCGGCAAGACCGCAGGTTCCGTCATCACCATCCGCGATCTGGTCATCGACAACGAAAAGTATCTTGTCAAAAAGAACGGACAGGAGATTTCCCTTTCCAAGATCGAATATGATCTTGTCAGTTATCTTGCCCAGAACGAGGGAAAGCCCTTCACAAGAGAAGCGCTGCTCTCCGCTGTCTGGGGCTATGACGATTTCTACGGCGACAAGCGGACGGTGGACGTCACCATCAGCCGACTGCGTGCCAAATTGGAAACCGATCCTTCCCATCCCGAATATATCTTTTCCAAGCACGGCATGGGCTATTATCTCGCCTGACAGGGCTGTTTTTCTATATTTCTATATTTTTCTGAAGGGAGGTCACCGTATATGTACCGCAGTCTGTATTTCAAGATCATTCTGATCCTGATCGTCTTCGTCACCACCGTCATGGCGCTGGTCGGAACGATCCTGCTCAGCGGTGTCACCGGATATTTCTCCGATGATTTCAAGAATCAGATGGACGCCTGTTTTGCGGACGATACCGAAATGATGCGGTATCTGACCTCCAATATGGCAAACGGAGAAGGTGCGGAAGCGCTGAATATCACGCTGAACGCCTATTCCGGCAGTCTCGGTCTTGACGATTACCGCGCTTATGCGGTGCTTTCACCCGACGGGGAAATCCTTGCGGCAGCGGCACAGAACACCATGTTTGCCAAGGGAGGCTATGTGACCCTGACCCCAAATATTCTCGCTGTCATGAACGGACGCTCCGGCACGGGGCAGCAGTACGGTGCAGACTATTTCGATTACTGCATCCGTCTGTCCGGAGATGGGGACAGCCTGCTCATCTATGTGCGCGACTCCAAACAGGAGCTGGCAAATCTGAGCTGGATGCTGTTTACCATCATTCTTCAGGCGCTGCTGTTCGGTATGCTGTTCGCCATCATCCTGTCTTTCTTCCTTGCAAAGACCATCACCGCTCCCATCCAGAGCCTGACCCGCGGCGCACAGCAGATGGCGGCCGGTGAATTTGAAAATGAAATTGACGTTCACTCGGAGGACGAGATCGGTACGCTGACCGACACCTTCAACCACATGAAGGTGGTTCTGAAAAACACCCTCGATCAGGTCTCCGGCGAGCGGAAAAAGCTGGAAACGGTTTTCTATTATCTCAAAGATGCCGTCATCGCGTTCCGGGAAGACGGTTCGGTGATGCACTTAAATACCACTGCCCGCGATCTGTTTGCAGCCAGGGAACCGGATGCGGAGGGGGTTGAAAAGAACCTGACCTTCTCCGGCATGCTTGCCATCTGCGGTATTGAGGACACGCCCAAATTCCGTGAGGATATGGAAGACGACCTCAAAAACAGTCCAGACGGCTGTGTCATCCGGGAACTCACCATCGGCGAGCGTGTCTTTGACCTGTCGCTGGGTAATTACAACTACGTGGAAGAAAACGAAATGCAGTCGGGCATCATCGCCGTCGTCCATGACGTCACGGGCCGGTACGAGCTTGACCGCTCCCGCAGAGAGTTCGTGGCGAATGTCTCCCATGAACTCCGCACACCGCTGACCAGTATCAAGGGTGCGGCGGAAACCGTTCTGCGCTATCCCGATATGCCCGAGGAAATGCGGGAGAACTTTCTGGAAATGGCCGTGGAGGAATCCGACCGCATGACACGCATCGTCGGCGACCTTCTGGTGCTTTCCCGCCTGGACAACAACCGCACCAAGTGGGAGATTTCCACCTTCTCCGTGGATGGGGTCTTACAGCATCTCTGTGAGGTCATCGGCAGTGATGCGTCTGCCCACGGACATACCGTGACCCTGCGTGTGGAAGATAATATGCCGGAGATCATGGCGGACAAGGACCGCATTGAACAGGTCCTTCTGAACATCCTGTCGAACTCCGTCAAATATACCCCGGACGGCGGTCATATTCTGGTCCGTGCCATGGCCCTTGACGGCTTTGTGGGCATCAGCATCCGGGACAACGGCATGGGTATTCCCGAAGAAGACCTGCCCCATCTGTTTGAACGTTTCTACCGCGTGGAGAAGTCCCGCACCACGGGCGCCGGAGGTACGGGCCTCGGTCTTGCCATCGCAAAAGAGCTTGTGGACGCCCACGGCGGTATGATCCATGTGGAAAGCAAACTGGGAGAGGGTACGGAAATCACCGTTCTCCTTCCCGTGGAATGCAGACTGAATGTGGAAAAACCCGCAGGAGCGTGAAAATCCGCACAAAACGAAAACTGACAGAACCGACTGACGCAGAAAAGAAAGGAGGAGCATCATGACCGGTGAACGCCTGAACCGTTTTTTGGAATTCGGAAAAACGGTTCTCATCTTTCTTCTGACGACCGTGATGCTTGTCCTGTTTCTTTTGCTGATGCTCGGTCAGAATGAAAACGGGGACAATGCGCTGGTCTTTGAAAACCGTCTGCTTGTCTATGAGACCGGCGCGGCGGTGCCTGTCTCCTACGGCATGGCGACGGAGCGTGTCGTGCCCCGGACGCTGCTCTGGCGGGAAGCGGGAGAGGATACGGCACAGGCTGCCGTGACCCGCACCACCCTCCGCCGCGGCTATGCGGCCCTCTATCCTCTGATCCGGGAAGTGTTCGGTGCGGACAGCATCTGTACGGCGCTGGATGCGGAAGCGGGCAGGGAACTGTGGGAGAGCTGCAGACGCTCCGACACGTTTCTTTACTGTGCGTATCCCGGGGAGCTGCCTGCGGCGGTGATCCGGATGTATACCTACGCTGTTCAGGAAGAAGGAACGGCACAGACCATGTTCTCCGAAACGGCTCAGGGAGATCACGCCTATGTGCGGGAACTGTTTATCTGTGAGGATGCGGACGGCCTCTTTGCCGTGAGTCGTGACCAGAGCGGCGGTGTCTCTGTGTTCCGTCCGTCACCCCGCCCGGATGAGGAAGTCGCGCACCTCAGCGCGCTTTCCGCATATATTGAGACCGTGGGCAGTCTTGTGAGCGGTTCGGCTCCCGTCTCTTTCATCGCCGATGCCGTACCCGGAGGAATCTCCTCAAAAACGGATACCACGGAAAACGGCGGCGGGGCAGAATATGTTTTCCGCGGCAGTTTTTCCCGCGGGACCGATACGGCGCTGCTATGGGATACCATATTCATGCCGGAGAATATCTCCATCCGCCGCTTTGATGCGGAGGTCATGCTGTCCGGCGAAAAGGAAGCGCTGCTGTATCCGCTTCTGACGACCGCCGGAATGCGGGAAGACGAATTTGACAACTACTACTATGACAAGGACGGCGCACGCGTCTATCTGAATGCCGACGGCAAACTGAATATCGGTGCAGACGGCGTCATCCGCTATGCAGCACTGGAACGGGGGGGCCTCGGCGTTTCCTCCTTCCTCGGCTATACAAACATAAACGGCAGCTATACGCTGTCGGAATACTTACAGGTCGCAGACCGGGTGCTGGGGCAGCTCCTGGCAGAGAATCCCGTGCTCTGCGGCAACAGCACCGGAAACGGCGAGAGCGGTGACTGTGCGCTGACCTCTGTGGAGGCGGTCGGCGACGACGGTATCCGCGTGCGGTACGTCTATACCTGCGGGGGACTGCCGCTGCTGCGGGCAGACGGTTCTCCCTGCCGGGCATTTGAGATCACCATTGCGGACGGTGCGGTCAAGGGCTTTACCATGTACCTTCTGTCCCTGCGCACTGAAGCAAATGCCGTCTGTCTTCTGACCCAGGCTGTGACCCTGCGGGCCATGGCATACGAGCAGGAAGAACACGGAGAAGATGATGCGCCGGGAGAAGAACAACCGGATGAAATCCCGGAACAGACAGTCGCTCCGGAAGACCCCGTTTGCGGGACCATGTTTTTGGGCTACGTCATCCCCGATGGGGGCGGCAGGACCGCTGTCAGCGCGGAATGGATTTTCTCCGCCGAACCGGCAGAGACCGACGCATAATTAAAACCGGCAAAAGAATAACCTGACACGGAATCGACAGGATGAATGGGAGGGATGCCGCATGAAATGGGGACGTGTCAAATGGCTTCTGATCCTCTGTCTGCTGGCGGCGGATATCTTTCTCGGCATCCAGCTGATGCGGCAGCACAGCAGCACGCACACCGTCAGCAGAAGTTCCGTCGAAGACGCCTCTGCCATCCTTGCGGGTGCGGATATCATCGTCGGCGCGGAGACAGTCCCGGCAGCCATTGTGCGGGATTACGTCTACCGGATCCCGGCGGACAACGACATACTGCAGACGGCTTTTTCCGCTCTGACCGACAGTTCCCTTGTGGGTACCTATCTGCAGCCGTCTTCCGGCATGTCGATGGTGTTTGAAAACGGTGACAGCGCGGAATACTATCAGAACCTGTATTTCACATTCAGCCGGGAGGGGGCGGACACCGCCCTGTGGAGTGCTCTTGCCGAGGATTGCCTGAGCGGGACAAAGAATTTTCTTCCGGCGGCAGGCGGCAGGGCAAGGGATGCGGAGAAAACAGCCGAGGTGTTCCTTGACCGGATGACCGATTCCAAGAATCTCACCGCCGATACGGTGAGGCTCCGACCGAGGACAGAAGGGGTCTATCACACGGAATATGAAAACGTCTATCTTGTGGTGCTGACCCAGGAGATTTCCGCTGTGGGCGGCTCCGCCAGAGCCGGGATCAGCGGTACCCGCGTCTGTGTTGTGACCGAAGGGGAGACCGTCTGGTATATCTCCGGTACCTGGATTCCCGTTCTGCCGGAGGAAACCTTCTCCACGGCAAAGCTGGGGCAGCTTGATATCCTGTTCTCCGAAATGCGCAGAAAAGGCGCGTCGGAGATCACAGCCGCGGAGCGCTGGACGCTGCGGGAGATGGAGCGGACCTATTACATGCTTTGGGATGACGGCAGCAACGTCTATCTCCGTCCGGCCTGGGGGTTTGTCTATGAGATGCGGGACGGGGTGCTTGAAGCGGTGCTCTGCGATGCGGTGACGGGCAGCATGGTCTCCCAGGGGGCGCGCATGGCGTCCGCGGAGGGGCCGGGAGGATGAAACAGAGATTTCTCCTATCAATATTGTAAATTTATATGAATAAAGTGTAAACAATCGCAGAAAACTCTTTCGTCCGGTCAGTTTTGATGGTATACTATACTTTGTGATTTCTTACCCATGACAAAAGTGAATTTGGGTAAGGGATGTCTGATACTGCAAATCATTGAAGATATACAGGCGGCAGACGTGTGACGCCGATACATAGAGATTCTGCGGCGGCATTTTCCCGGGTGGGAAATACCGGTCCGCACGGGATATATCACACGGTATCCCGGAATTACCACACAGCGCAGAAAAAGCCTGCGGGCTGCGCGCTGTTTTCGGAAGGTGCTGTTTTCATGGAAAAAATCATCATAAACGGCGGCAGACCCCTGATGGGATCTATCGACGTCAGCGGCATGAAGAATGCGGCAGTAGCAGTGATCTTTGCCACAGTCCTTGTGGAAGATGTCTGCGTGCTGGAGAATCTGCCGGAGATCAGCGACGTTACGGTTTCCCTGGAAATTCTGCGCAGTATGGGCGCACAGATCCGATGGCTGAATCCCACGACGGTCGAGATCAACACAAAATCCATCCTCGGCGGCAGTGCTCCCTATGATCTGGTGCGCAAGATGCGTGCCTCCTACTATATCATCGGTGCGGAGCTGGGCCGTTTCGGCCGCGCCAGTGCCGGACTTCCCGGCGGATGCGATTTCGGCGTCCGTCCCATCGACCAGCATATCAAGGGCTTTGAAGCGCTGGGCGCGGAAGTTTCCGTTGACAACGGCTGTATCGAGGCGGTTGCAAAGAACGGTCTGCACGGCGGTTCCATCTTCTTTGATGTGAACACTGTCGGAGCGACCATCAACGTCATTCTGGCTGCATGTCGTGTCAAGGGCATCACGATCATTGAAAATGCGGCGCGCGAGCCTCATATTGTCGATCTTGCCAACTTCCTCAATGCCTGCGGTGCGAAAATCACCGGTGCGGGTACGGATGTTATCAAGATCAAGGGCGTGGACCGTCTCTACGGCTGCACCTACGCCATCATTCCCGACATGATCGAAGCGGCTACCTATATGATCGCCGCTGCCGGGACCCGCGGAACCCTGCATATCAACAACGTCATTCCCAAGCATCTGGAATCCATCTCCGCCAAGCTGGAAGAAATGGGTGTCCATGTGGAAGAGCTTGACGATGCCGTGATCGTCTCCGGCACACCGGAACTGAACCGTGTGAACATCCGCACGCTGCCGTATCCCGGCTTCCCGACGGATGTGCATCCGCAGATGGCGGTGCTCCTTGCTATTGCTGACGGTGTCAGCACCATTTACGAAGGTGTCTGGGATAACCGCTTCCGCTATGTGGAAGAACTCAAACGCATGGGCGCGAAGATCAAAGTAGACGGCAAAACCGCGATTTTTGAAGGTGTTCCCGCGTTGACCGCAGCTCCTGTGCGTGCTGTGGACCTGCGTGCAGGTGCCGCTATGATTGTCGCCGGTCTCTGTGCCGTCGGCAGAACGGAAATCGAAGAAATTCATCACATCGAACGCGGTTACGACAACATTGTCGAAAAGCTCTCCGGGGTCGGTGCGGACATCCGCAAAGTCAGTATTCCCGATCCGTTTTTCATGGAGCGTGCAAACTGAATACTGCGTTTTTCACTGACACAGAACTTGACGTATAACGAAAGGAAGGCTGCAAAATGGCAAAAGGAAATGTAAACGGAAGCTATATGATGTATCAGGGCAAGCCTCTGATCCGGCAGGATAACGACTATGTATGGGGCGACATGAACGACACAGCGGTTCTGTTCCTTGTGGTACTGAACAACCGTACGGAAAACGGTCAGGAAATTCCCGGTGATATTCTGATTCAGGTGCTGTCCACGGACGAGAAGCACGAATGTCTGAAATCCGGTCAGAAAAACGGTCTGTTTTCTGCGCTGGATATCGGCACGGTATGGCTGAAAAAGGAACTCGGCGAGTAATCTTTGGTACATTTTCCGGCTGCGGACGGTGACGTCCGCAGCCGGTGTTTCTTTTTGGGAAATCAAATATTTCGGTGTTGTTTCCCTTGCCCCAGAAACTCAAAAGCACTTTTTTCCCTTCCTCTGACATTCGCATGCTTCCGGGTGAATATCCACGAGGATCACATCATCGCCGATACAGCGGATGAACTCCCACGGGATGCAGATTTCGCCGCTGCCGGCGAAAGAGAAAATCTTACCGCTGTCCGCCATGACAAGAAGGGAACAGAGATTCCCGGTACAGCTGTCCATGCGGACATCGGTGACACAGCCGAGACTCTTTCCGTCGCAGACGCGGATCACCTCCCGCATGCGCAGTTCTTTCAGCGTTATGATCATAGGGCATCGCCTCCCTCTCCTTTGAGTATATGCAGAACAGGCGGGAATAACAATCACGATGAAATTTTCTCCACACCATTGCAAACAGGGCACGGATATGGTATAATAACAGCAGAATCGAGGCATCTCAAATAAAAACAGCAAAGGAGATCGTCCCCATGAGTGAATTTGCCAATTATATGGAATATTGTGTGGAAAAGAAGTCGGAAGGCTCCTACCGCACCAAGCGTATTCTGCTCCGCGTGGTCTGTATCATCGCGGCCCTTGCCATCATTCCGATCGTGACATGGTCTGTGGCAGGGAAACTGTTCGTGACGTTTGTTCCCGTCTGGATGGGTCTGATGGGCATCCTTTACTGGTTCTTGAGCCGCTTTGTCAATATCGAATACGAATACCGCATTGTGCAGGGCGAGTTCCAGATGGACATCATCTACGGTCAGCGGCAGAGAAAACAGCTCGTTGCCACCCGCATCCGCGCCATGGAGGTCATCCGGCCGCTGGATGATGATCATATTCAGGACGTGGAGAACTGTACCCGCATCATCGACTGCTCCATCTCCAGAAAGCATCCGCCCCCGGCTATCTACTATCTCATCTATACCGATGAGAACCGGAACCGCGTCGCGGTCATCTTTGAAGCGACCCGCAAGGCCATGGAGATCATGAAGTTTTATAACAGCTCCGCCCTTGTGGTCAAGCCCGATCTGCGTCATTGAGTTCCGCTCCGCTGCGCATATCATAAAGACAAAGAAATCCGCATAGAATGGCAGCATCAAATTCCCACGGAAACAAGTTCCCACGGGAAAAGTTTCCACGGAAACAGGTTTCCACGAAAGGATGCTTTAGCCATGCTGATGCGAAAAATCATTCTGCTGCTCCTTATTTTGTTGGTCCCCGTCCTCAGCGCCTGCACTGGCCCTGCACCGACGGCGGAGACGCTGCTTTCCTTTGAGACCCGGCCGTTCCTCTGCGGCTTTACCGTGACGGACAAGGGGGAGGGAGGCACCGTCATGGAGGCGGCTCTTTTGCGGGATGAACATGGTGATACCCTCACCGTAACGGCTCCCCACAGCCGTGTGGTCTTCCGCTTTGAAAACGGACAGACTTATCTTGTCACGGAGGCCTCCGCAGGAGAAGATGCGCTGACGCTGCCGGTAACGCTGCCCGGGGATTCCGGTGCAGGATATCTCCGCGGGCTGTTCTGCATCCCGTGTACAGAGGGAATGCTGGTCATGTCCTCCGGGGAAGGTCATTGTATTTCCGACAGTACCGGACATATCCGTTTTTTCTTTTCCCGTCAGGGTGTACTCCGAAGCATGGAAACCGACACTGTCACACTGCAGGTGACCTCTTTTACTTTTACAGAGAATCAGGATAGTTGATCATGGAGTTTTTATCGAAATCCCGCCGCGCAAAGCTGGAAGCCAGCATCAGTCTGGAAAACCTTGCACACAATTTTGACGCGATCCGCGCCTATACGGACAAGAGAATCTGCTGTGTCATCAAGGCTGACGCTTACGGACACGGCGCATGGTCCTGTGCGCGGTATCTCGCATCCCGCGGTGCGGATTATTTCGCCGTTTCCTCCGTCGCTGAGGCCGAGGAAGTCCGGGCGGCTCTCGCCGATGCGGATAAGAAAATCGGTATTCTCATCCTCGGCTATACATTGCCTGCTGACGTGGATATCCTCATCCGCCTGGGCATCAGTCAGACGGTGTTTTCGCAGGAGTATGCACAGGCTCTGCAGGCGTCCATCCGGGAATATAAGCTGGATGGGACCCTGCCGTCGGACGCGAAGCTTTCCGTCCATATCAAACTGGATACCGGCATGAACCGCCTTGGCTTCCGTCCGTGGGATACACCGTCGGACCTTGACGCCATCACAACAATCTCCGGAGTGCGTGATTTTGCCATGGAGGGCATCTTCACCCATTTTGCCCAGTCCGATACCCCCGGAGCTTCCATGACGGACATGCAGTTTGCGCGTTACAGAGAAGCGGTGGAAGCACTGGAATCGCGGGGCGTCCATTTCCCGATCCGTCACGTCTGCAATTCTGCTGCCATCACCAATTTCCCGAGGGATATGCAGCTGGATATGGTGCGCTACGGCATTGAGCTTTATGGTCTCATGCCGTCAGCGGAAACTGCTCTGCCCAAAGCGGGGCTGAAACCCGTCATGACGCTGAAAACCGTGGTCTCCCATATCCACACCGTCCGGGCAGGGGAGAGCATCGGCTACGGCGGAACATACATCCCCGACCATGATATCCGCGTGGCAACGCTGCCCATCGGTTATGCGGACGGTTTCATCCGTGCCTACGGCGAGGGCGGATGGGTACAGATCCGCGGCAGACGCGCTCCTGTCAGAGGCCGTATCTGCATGGACCAGTGCATGGTGGATGTCTCCGATATCCCCGGTGTACGCCCGGGAGATGAAGTCCTCCTGTTCGGTGAAGGCACCCAGAGCGCAGACGATATCGCCGCCCGCGCCGGAACCATCGGCTATGAGGTCCTCTGCCTCATCGGCAAACGTGTTCCGCGTGTCTATGTACAGTAAAATAAAAACACAAGGGATGTCCCGCAGGACATCCCTTGTTTATATGCATTTTTCAGTTTTCCGCTTCACAGATGCGGACATCCGGATAAACCGCTTCTTCAGCGTCGTCAAGCTCCAGTGTGTCGTCCATCTCAATATTCTTGACACGGCTTGCCAGGCTCTTTAATTTCCAGACCAGCCAGATGCCGCCGAGGATCAGAAGTGCTGCTGCGCCTTTTGCCGTAAAAATACCCATCTTGTTTTCCATGATATCAAAACTCCTTTCAGTTCTGTGGCAGATGTATCTGCTTGTATGAATCAATCGTTATAATCTGTTCTGATTTGCAATTTGAGTTGAAAGAAAACCTTACATCTGGTTTTCAATACCATTATAAACCAAAAACATGATTATGTCAAGAGGTTTTGCAAAAAAACTTTGCAGTTCGGGAAAACCATAATTATCCCCAAACCGTAGTAATCCGGTTAGGATGCCCGCGAAGCCTGCAAGGGCGACCGCAAAGCCCTTGCCGGTCACCCC
>JAKSPR010000140.1 GCA_024404655.1 Clostridia bacterium
AAGCTCCGGCGAACCTACCGTACAACGGACAGGGTCATCTATGAAGATAATGACCGGCGGATCTGCCACTATCTGCTGGCAGGTGCGAAATACAATCACGACGGTCTCATATCCTGCCCGAACTGCGGCAATTATGCTCCCCGGGAAGAGCTGCTGACAGGATGTCCCTACTGCGGCACCCATTTTGAGATCCGTGATCTCTCCCTTCGTGTGGCCGGATATTCCCAAAAGCAGATCGAACAATCACCGGCAGATAAACTCCGCGGAAAGATTGATATCGGGTATGCTTTGTACCACGAGGGACAGAAAAAAGAATACGATCAGGTCCTCCGTCACCGTATGGAACAGATCGATCCCCTGTTTTCTCCGACTGCGTTTTACAACAGCATGCGGAACAAGCTGTACTCCATTGTCTTTGCCGAGAATGTACTTGCGCTGCGGAACCTCGCGGATGAAGATTTCGATATCGCAGCCTATTGGGAGCAGTTTGAAAACGTCATTGATCTTGATATTCAGGGGATTGATACCAAGAATTTCAAGAAAAACAACGACTATATCCTGGTCGATGTGGTGATGAATACCATGGTCCTGCGGTTCAGGAAGTCCGACGGGACTGCCGCATGGATGAAAGAAAACATCACCATGTCCTTTGTCAAACATGTAAACAACCAGACAAAGAATATTTTTGAGCCCAGCAAGATCCAGTGCCGCAGCTGCGGCGGAGCCTACAGCCTGTATGAGGGCAAAGCCTGCACCTATTGCGGACACGAAATTGATTATCCCATGCACGACTGGCTTCTGATTGATTTATCTATCGAACGTACAGATAGATGATGATATAAAGCAAAATCTGATTTTTGAAGGAGAATATTCTAATGAAAAAAGCGATTGCCCTGATTCTGACAGCACTGATGGCTGTATCCTTTACCGCCTGCGGCGAAACCGACGGCACCGCGGCACCGGAAGCAAGCAAACCGTTCAATGCGACCGACCTGATGCTTTACCAGTATGACAAGGACAACATGGATGTCGATTTTAACGACGCCGATGAATCCTATACCGTAGAAGCTCTGAAAGCGCTCGGCGACGTCACGACGATCACGGAAAACGGCTTGTCCTTCGTGAAAGTTGACGGCGACGGATACGTTTCCTATTACATCAGCAAGACGGATTACAAGAACAGACTGACAGAGGTCGATGTCACCCTCGACAACTTCGATCAGTACTTTGAACTGGCAGGAGAAGATGTCTGGAGCGACGAAGGCATTGAGTTCCGTAAGTACTACCGGCTCAAGGATGAATATCTGTTTGCCATGGTTGACTATGATCATCTTTATGACAACACCGCCGATGCTGTCTGCCGCCCGATCGAGTACATTTCCACCATTGACGTCGCAAACCACCTCTTTGATTGGGGTATCTACGACACAAGATACGACGAAACCGAAGTCTGGATCGACTTTATGGAAAATGAGGACGATGTTTACAAGAACGTGATCGTCAGCACCTATCCCAACAACTATATTGAGGACAACGGCGACGGCACAGGAACCGGTATGGCGCATGAAGACGTCAAGCTCACCAATGTTTCCATCAAATTCTATTATCTGAAAACGAAATAAGCTGATATCAGAGCAAAAGAATACAGGGCGCTTCCTTTCTGGGAAACGTCCTGTGATTTGTTTTCAGATTGTTTGGGGGTGAGGGTATCGGGGAACACCACACCAAAAATCCGGCGGCAGAAATCTGTATATCCCCCGAATAATAACCACACTGTCGGGACAGATAATTCTCCGCAATCATAAGTCAGGACAAGACAGTATTCACCCCTGCACAAAGCAGTTCATTATGAAAAAAGACGTAAAAATCCCTGTTTTCGGAAAACAAACAAATCCAACATCCGGTTATGTTGTTTTTGGCGGTTAAAAAAAGAAAAATAATAAAATTCAGCAAAAAGTGTGTTGACAGTCGTTGTTTTGTATGATACAATTCACCCATCACACAAACGGCCATATCCGACCTTGTGGTAAAAACTATACAGAAAGAAGATTGATACTGCAATGAAGAGACTGTTTACACTTTTCCTCGCTATGATGCTCATCACTTCTGTCATGATGATGAACACAAACGCTACCGTAAAATTTGAAGCATCAGACGTCACCTTTATCACCGCTTATGACTTTGATGACACCGCTTACGGCGAACTGATTTATGAAGCAGCCGGCGATATGAACGATGTCGCAGGCTATTTCGGAGAAATCGGTGTTCAGCTGTTTGACCTTGCACCCGGAAGCCGCTCTTTCTGCGTCAAAGACGGTGCGTATGTCTGGTACGATTTCACCGCTGATGTCGCAGGTACCTATACCTTCGCCCTTGACTTTGTTGCTGTTGCCGGTACTGACCGCGGCATCAATGTTGTCATCGACCCTTCCACTCTGGAGCAGGCCGAACAGACCTTCCTGCTTCTCGATCCCTGTGATTCTGTCGATGATCACCGGTATGCGACCTTCCAGCTTGATCTGAATGCCGGTGTTCACCAGATTTTCATTGCTGTTCCTACCGGTTTTGATAACAGCACGCTGAAATCCTGCAACTTCTTCGGTGTCAACATCTTCTTCACTGCAGAAGCAGCACCTGCAGCAGAAGAAACTCCTGCCGAAGAGACTCCTGCGGAAGACGCCGCTGCCGAAGAAGCCCCTGTCGAAGGAACTCCCGTCGAGGACGTTGTCGATGTACCCGCCGAAACGATTGTTCCTGCTCCTGAAGCTCCCAAAACCGCTGACGCCGGTATCGTTGCCGCCGCTGCGGTTATGGCAGCCGCCGCTGCTGTCGTGCTCTCGAAAAAACACTGATTATTCTCTGTTCAGGCACGATAATATCCCGTTGATTCTGATATGGCAGAATCAGCGGGATTCTTGATTGATAAAAAAGGAAGGAAACACAAAGCCATGATGTCAAATGAGTTGAGACTGAAAGCCGGTGATGGTATTTCCGCCGAAACCGTTGCAGGTATCATCAGTGCTATGCGCCGCGCAGGAGAGCTTATCCGCCGTGCGCACCATGTGGAATCCATCGAAAACGGTATTCATGTCAAACCGGGATCAGCAAATTTTGTCACAGTATACGATGTCAAAGTTCAGACCATGCTGATGGATGCACTGCATATTCTGCTCCCCCAGGCACATTATTTTGCCGAGGAAAAAGAAAACAGTATGGATCTTCTGGAAAAGGATTACTGTTTTATCATTGATCCTATCGACGGCACGACAAACTTTATCCACAACTATTGTGGTCTGTCTGCCATTTCCGTCGGTCTGTACCACTGCGGTCAGGCAATTTTCGGGGCGATTTATGATCCTTACCGTGACGAAATGTTCTACGCTGTCCACGGCCACGGTGCGTATCTTGATGAAGAACGGATCCATGTCAGTGAGCGGAAGCCTGCCGAAGCGGTCTATGCAGTCGGTACATCTTCTTATGACAAAGCGGAGCTGGGAGAGCGCACGATGAAAATGATCTCCGCTCTGTTCTTCGCCGGTGCAGATATCCGCCGATGCGGTTCTGCTGCTCTGGAGCTCGCTTATGTCGCCAGCGGCAGAATCGAAGGGTTTGCAGAACTCTCTCTGGCACCATGGGATTATGCGGCAGGTGCGCTCCTAGTCAAAGAAGCCGGAGGGATATGTTGTCAGCCGGATGGAACCCCGCTGAAACTTCTGCCCCACGGCGCGGCACGTTATGCCGTCATGGCCGGTACGAAAACAACCATTGGTATCCTGTGCAAGGCGGCACAGCCTTGATTTTTTGCAAGAATTTTCATTTATAAATGACAACAGCCGCAGGCTCGCGCCTGCGGCTGTCTTATTCAGAAAACGGTTTTCTTATTTATCCTTGATTTCGCTGTGGAGTTCCTGCAGGGACTTGATGGTGGTCGCCTGCTCCTTCTGGAGGTAGCGGACACCGGCGATGGCTGCGGAAGCGGCTGCGATGGTGGTGACATAGGGGATCTTTGCACGGATGGCTGCCTTGCGGATGTAGCTGTCATCATGGACGCTTGCCTTTCCGTTGGGCGTATTGATGATCATATCAACCTTGCCATTGGAGATCACATCGAGGATGTTCGGGCGACCTTCATAGACTTTGTTGACATGCTCAACCGGAATACCGAGAGCGGTGATCATCGCACAGGTGTTGCCGGTTGCCATGAGTTTATAACCTGCACGGTGGAAGTCACGGGCAAGCAGCGCAGCTTCGGGTCGATCCTTCTGGTTGACGGATACCAGGACAGTACCGGAGGTGGGCAGCGGAGACTGAATGCCTTCCTGGGACTTGAGGAATGCTTCACCGTAGTTCTTTGCCAGACCGAGGACCTCACCGGTGGAGCGCATCTCCGGACCGAGGACAGGGTCGACTTCGGGGAACATGTTGAACGGGAATGCCGCTTCCTTGACGCCGTAGTAGGGGATATCCTGCTCCTTCAGTGCGGGAACAGGGGAGGTTCTGCCGGTCAGATCAGCGGTGATGATCTCGGTAGCCAGCGGCACCATGCGGATGTTGCAGACCTTGGAAACCAGCGGAACGGTACGGGATGCACGGGGATTTGCTTCCAGAACGAAGACCTTGTCGTCCTCAATAGCGTACTGCATGTTCATCAGACCCTGAACGTGCATTTCCTCAGCGATCTTCTTTGTGTACTTCTTGATGGTAGCGACATTGTCCTCAGTCAGATGGACGGAGGGCAGGATGCACGCGCTGTCACCGGAGTGGACACCGGCAAGCTCGATATGCTCCATAACGGCGGGAACAAATGCGTGAGTACCGTCGCAGATGGCGTCGGATTCACATTCGGTCGCGTGATTGAGGAAGCGGTCGATCAGGATCGGACGGTCGGGAGTGACACCGACAGCCGCATTCATGTAGCTTTCCATGGTCTCATTGTCGTAGACAACTTCCATACCGCGTCCGCCGAGGACGTAGGAAGGACGAACCATGACCGGGTAGCCGATCTTTTCTGCAATGGCGATAGCTTCTTCAACGGTGGTAGCCATTCCGGATTCCGGCATGGGAATACCGAGCTTATCCATCATTGCGCGGAACTGGTCGCGGTCCTCTGCCAGGTCAATGACTTCGGGAGAAGTACCGAGAATACGGACGCCGTTGCGCTTCAGATCAGATGCGAGGTTCAGAGGCGTCTGACCGCCGAACTGTGCGATCACGCCCAGAGGCTTTTCCTTTTCGTAGATGGAAAGAACATCTTCGAGGGTCAGCGGCTCGAAATACAGCTTATCGGAAGTATCGTAGTCTGTGGAAACGGTTTCGGGGTTGCAGTTGACGATGATGGTCTCAAAGCCGAGCTTCTTGAGTGCCTTTGCGGCATGGACGCAGCAGTAGTCAAATTCGATACCCTGACCGATACGGTTGGGACCGCCGCCGAGGATCATGATCTTACGGTTCTCGCTTGCTGTGCTCTTGTCTTCTGCGTTATAGGTGGAGAAGTAGTATGCGCTGTCCTTGGTACCGGAGACATGGACGCCTTCCCATGCTTCCTTCATGCCGAGGGCCAGACGCTTTTCGCGGACAGCATCTTCCTTGATGCCGAGGATCTGGCTTAAATACTTATCGGAGAAGCCGTCGCGCTTTGCCTGCATGAGGGCTGCATCGGAGGGGAGATTGCCCTTGCATGCCATCAGTGCTTCTTCTTCCTCGACCAGTTCCTTCATCTGCTCGATGAAGTAATGCTTGACCTTGGTCAGGTTCCAGATATCCTCAACGGTCGCGCCCTTGCGGAGTGCTTCATAGATGAGGAAGTAGCGTTCGGAGGACGGGGTGACGAGGCGCTTCAGCAGTTCTTCCTTGGGAAGCGTATCAAAGTTCTTTGCGTGACCCAGACCGTAGCGGCCGTTCTCAAGGGAACGGATAGCCTTCTGGAATGCTTCCTTGAAGTTCTTACCGATGCTCATGACCTCGCCGACGGCGCGCATCTGTGTGCCCAGCTTGTCTTCAACGCCCTTGAACTTCTCAAATGCCCAGCGTGCGAACTTGATGACAACATAGTCGCCGTCGGGAACGTACTTATCAAGAGTTCCGTACTTACCGCATTCGATATCGGAAAGGGTCAGACCTGCTGCCAGCATTGCGGAAACCAGCGCGATGGGGAAGCCGGTTGCCTTGGATGCCAGAGCGGAAGAACGAGAGGTACGGGGGTTGATCTCAATAACGATGATTCTGCCGGTCTTGGGGTCGTGTGCGAACTGAACGTTCGTACCGCCGATGACCTGGACCTTATCGACAATGGCGTAAGCCTGACGCTGCAGCTCTGCCTGAACCTCTTCGGAGATGGTCAGCATGGGAGCCGCGCAGAAGCTGTCGCCGGTATGAATACCCAGAGGGTCGATGTTTTCAATGAAGCAGACCGTGATCATCTTGCCGGTGGCATCACGGACAACTTCCAGTTCCAGTTCTTCCCAACCGAGGACAGATTCCTCAACGAGGACCTGACCGACGAGGGAAGCCTGCAGACCGCGTGCGCAGACCGTGGACAGTTCGTCCTTGTTATAGACGAGACCGCCGCCTGCACCGCCCATGGTGTATGCGGGACGGAGGACGACCGGGTAACCGAGGGTATCGGCGATTTTCAGTGCTTCTTCAACAGAATAAGCGACCTCGGAGCGGGCCATTTCGATGCCCAGCTCATTCATGGTCTTCTTGAACTCGATTCTGTCTTCACCGCGTTCGATAGCGTCGACCTGAACACCGATGACCTGCACGGAATACTTATCAAGGATACCTTCCTTGTAAAGTTCAGAGCAGAGGTTCAGACCGGACTGACCGCCGAGGTTGGGGAGCAGCGCATCGGGGCGCTCCTTGGCGATGATCTGTTCGAGGCGCGTGACGTTCAGCGGTTCGATGTAGGTGACGTCAGCAGTCTCGGGGTCTGTCATGATCGTTGCGGGGTTGGAGTTGACCAGCACGATCTCATAACCGAGCTTTTTGAGTGCCTTGCACGCCTGCGTACCGGAATAGTCGAATTCGCAGGCCTGACCGATGATGATGGGGCCGGAGCCGATGATCAGGATCTTATTGATGTCTGTTCTCTTGGGCATTTGTTCGTCCTCACTTTTCTATATGGTGATATTTTTTTGCGGAGCTTTTATCGCATCATCCGGCGGATGATGTTCCGGGGTGTTTTTTCTTTACCCTTAATATGTAAGTATACCACAGAATGTATTTTATTTCAATATCTATTTCGAAAAAGTTACGGATATCTGCAAAAAATAGAAATTTTGTTATGGTTCGGCCGGGTTAATGCTCTCGGCCTGATTCTGTTTTATCCC
>JAKSPR010000141.1 GCA_024404655.1 Clostridia bacterium
AAACAGGACGCCCCGCGAAGCATGCAAGGGCGACCGCAAAGCCCTTGCCGGTCACCCCACAAAACCGGGCGAAAAACGGAACCAAGCCGAGGGCACAACCCCCGCCAAACAGCCATCTCCCCCTCCCCCATACCCCAAATTCTCCAAAGAGAGGATCATATCCCCCCATTTCCCACCCCAAAACCCTCCTCCAAGAAAAAATTCGCGTTTAATTGTGAATTTTTTTGCAAAGCCCTTGTATTTTCCCAGAAAATGGTTTATAATAAATGTGTTTAGGGAAGAAATTCCCTTGATATCAGAAATAATATTAACGGAGGATTTTACCATGTCTGTTAAAGTTGCCATTAACGGTTTCGGTCGTATCGGCCGTCTCGCATTCCGTCAGATGTTCGGCGCTGAAGGCTACGAAGTCGTCGCCATCAACGATCTGACCGACCCCAAGATGCTCGCTCACCTGCTCAAGTATGATACCGCTCAGGGTTCTTACTGCGGCTCCATCGGCGAGAACGCTCACACTGTCTGCGCTACCGAGAACTCCATTGTTGTCGACGGCAAGGAAATCAAGATCTACGCTGAGAAGGACGCTAACAACTGCCCCTGGGGTGAACTGAATGTTGACGTCGTTCTGGAGTGCACCGGCTTCTACTGCTCCAAGGAGAAGTCCATGGCTCACATCAACGCAGGCGCTAAGAAGGTCGTTATCTCTGCTCCCGCAGGCAACGATCTGAAGACCATTGTTTACTCTGTCAACGAGAAGACCCTGACCAAGGACGACCAGATCATCTCTGCTGCATCCTGCACCACCAACTGCCTCGCTCCCATGGCTAAGGCTCTCAACGACTACGCTCCCATCCAGTCCGGTATCATGACCACCGTTCATGCATACACCGGTGACCAGATGATCCTCGATGGCCCCCACAGAAAGGGTGACCTCCGCCGTGCACGTGCTGGCGCTCAGAACATTGTTCCGAACTCCACCGGCGCTGCTAAGGCTATCGGCCTCGTTATCCCCGAACTGAACGGCAAGCTGATCGGCTCCGCTCAGCGTGTTCCTACCTGCACCGGTTCTACCACCATTCTGGTTGCCGTTGTCAAGGGCAAGGACATCACCAAGGACGGCATCAACGCTGCTATGAAGGCTGCTGCTAACCAGTCCTACGGCTACAACGAAGATCAGATCGTTTCCTCCGACGTTATCGGTATGAGATTCGGTTCCCTCTTCGATGCTACCCAGACCATGGTTGCAAAGATTGATGACGACACCTACCAGGTTCAGGTTGTTTCTTGGTACGACAACGAGAACTCCTACACCTCTCAGATGGTCCGCACCATCAAGTACTTCGCAGAGCTTTAATTCTGAGATTTACAAAAAAATCGACCGGCAGGATACTGCCGGTCTTTTTTTGCGCTCCGAAGATCATTGAATCCTACGGGCTGTCTCACTTACGTTCAACAGCCCGCTTATGTTATCTGATTTTCAGCCCCATCATGGCTGCAAAATACAGCGCCTGTTCCGGCGCAACGATCATGCCTTTCACGTCTTCCAGCCGCAGGGTCAAAGAGGAAATGTGACAGGAACGGATATCAAGTCCGGCAAGGGACGTATCGGTAAAGTCCGTTTTGACAAGTTCACATTCCGTGAGGATCGGCTTCGACTTCTTTTTCAACGCTGCAAAGGAGGTCTCCGTCAGGTCGCAGCGGACAAACCGGACCTCACGGAAGGTCGCTTCCGCGGAATTCGCAGACTGCACCCGGCAGTCTTCAAAGGTGCAGTTTTCCAGAATGGTATTCTGAAACGCCGTACCCGTCATTTTGCAGTCGGAGAACGTGTTCCGGCGCAGAAGAATCCGTGGAAAAACCGCTTCGGAAAAATCGCAGGAGGAAAAGCTGCAGTCCTCAAAATCCACAGCGCGGAGATCCGACTCCCGGAAATTCACCCGGCGGAAGCTGCAGCCGTGAAATGTGGTCTGCTGCAGTCCGTCCGGAAAATCTATCGCCTCAAATTCAGTATCTGCGTAGTATTCTTCGTCGGTGGGAATCAGCATAGATCAATCCTTACCGGCAAGGGTCGGTGCGTCATACTCAAACGCAGGCATCAGCTGCAGCTTGAACAGGTTGCGCACATGGCGGGTGTCGATGTTCTTCTTGATATCGGGATCCTCGCAGATACCCTCGCGGATATAGCGGTCGAGGGTCGCATAAGTGAAACCGAGATTGTCTTCGTCGGTTTTGCCGCAGAGACCGTCGATCGGAGGCTTGTCAACCAGAACATCCGGCAGACCGCAGACACGGCCGATCGCCTTGACCTCCTGCACGGTCAGATGAGACAGGGGAGAAAAATCGCCCGCTGCATCGCCGTACTTGGTGGAGTAGCCGACCCAGTCTTCAGACAGATTGCAGGTGTTCGCCACACGGCCGTTGTTCGACTGGGAGACCGCATAAAGGGTGGTCATGCGCAGACGGGGGGCTAAGTTCGTGGTGGTCTGGGCGGAGAGCTCACCGATGTTTGCGGAGACCGTCTTCTTCATGGCCTCAAAGGGCTCCTTGATATTGATGATATAATGGCGGATGCCGAGGTGAGAGACAAGAAGCTTTGCCATGTCGATGTCCGCCTGTTCGCCGTTGGGCATGAGAACGCCGATGACACGGTCCTTGCCCAGCGCTTCCACACAGAGCGCCGCGACCACGGAGGAATCCTTGCCGCCGGAGATACCGACAACGGCATTGCAGTCCGGACCGTTCTTTGCAAACCATGCGCGGATCCAGGAAACGACCTGCTCTTTTACGGTTTTTGCATCAAATGTATATGCCATGATTCGTTCATCCTTTCTTTGTTTTCAAAATGTTAAACGATACACATCCAAATGTGTATCGTTTAACAAATACTGATTGATCAGTTATGGCAGCCCATGAGATCGGCATAGGTCTCACGGCGGACCGCCAGCGTATCCTTGCCGTCTGCGATCATGACGATGGGCGGACGGGGGATGCAGTTGTAGTTGGAGGCCATGGCGTAGTTATATGCGCCGGTCACGAGGACAGCCAGATAGTCGCCGACCTTGGGATCCTTCGGCAGCAGCATGTTTTCGCCGATCAGGTCACCGGATTCGCAGCAGCGGCCTGCTACGGTAAAGGGGACCTCCGCCGCTTCGTCTGCGCGGTTGGCAAGGAGAACGGTATAGCGGGAGCCGTACAGTGCGTAGCGGGGGTTATCCGGCATACCGCCGTCGATGGCGGTGTAGCTCTTGAAGCCGGGGATGTTCTTGATGTTCTGAATCGTGTAAATCGTTACACCTGCGTCAGCAACCAGACTTCTGCCGGGCTCCATAAGGACCTGCGGCATGGGGAAGTTGTTCTCATCGCAGATCTTGTGCAGATGTGCGCCGATGAGCTTCAGGGTGCTGTCGATATCGATGTACGGATCAGCCTCCGTATAGCGGACGCCGATACCGCCGCCCAGATTGAGGGTGGAAGCGGTAAAGCCGTACTTGTCGCGGAGCATGACGAGGAAGGTCATCATGAGATCCGCTGCATCGCAGAAGGGCTTCTCATCAAAAATCTGGGAACCGATGTGGCAGTGGAAGCCGCGGAGCTCGATGCCGGGCATGTCCATCGCCAGCTTGGTGATGGCCTCTGCCTGACCGGTCGTGATGGCGGAACCGAATTTGGAATCCACCTTGCCGGTATTGACGGCGTCAAAGGTGTGGGGGTCGATGCCGGGGGTCAGACGGAGCAGGATCTTCTGTCTGATGCCCTTTTCGACAGCATAATCAGAGATGCGGCGCAGCTCCGTTTCGTTGTCGCAGACGAAATAGCCGAGGCCGCTGTCGATGGCGAAGCGGATATCGTCCATGGTCTTTGCGTTGCCGTGGAAGTAGATATTGCCCGCGTCGAAGCCTGCGGCGAGGGCGATATAAAGCTCACCGGGAGAGACGACGTCAACGGACATGCCTTCCTCGGATGCGATCTTATAGATGCCCTTGAAGGACAGGGCCTTGGATGCGTACAGGGGATGGGACTCGGGGCCGAAGTATTCCTTCATGGCGCGCAGATAGGTTCTGCACTTTGCGCGGACGCGGTCCTCATCCAGAAGATACAGGGGCGTGCCGTATTTTTCGGCAAGCTCCACCGTATCTGCGCCGTTCACGGTCAGATGACCTGCGGCGTTGACGGAAAGATTATCGTGAAGCATAGTATTTTTCCTTTTTCAGATTACAGATAATGTGCGCGGAGCTCTTCGGGGGTGAGAGTGGAAAGCATGCCGGGCGCGACGTCAAAGACGGTCTTGCAGCCGGTGACGCCGGAGGAAACCATACGGTAAGCAGCTCTTGCGTAAGCACAGAGGACGCATGCGGTAAACTCAGGGTTGGAATCGAGGGTCAGGCTGAATTCCACAACGTGGTTATTCTCCTGCTCTGCACCGGTCTTGCCGGAGACGATGACGTGACCTGCGTGCGGGATGCCCATGTGCTTCTCATGGAGTTCTTCCAGAGAGATGAAGTTGACGGTGGTATCGTATTCATCGAAGTAGTTGGGCATGGTCTTGATGGCAGTTTCAATGGCAGCCAGATCTGCGCCTTCTTCTGCGACGACGTAACATTCACGGGTGTGCTTCTCACGGGTGGTGAGGGTGGGGTTGGAACCGCTGCGGACTGCTTCCAGCGCTGCGGGAACCGGAACGGTATACTGTCTTGCATCGACGACGCCGGGGATGCGGCGGATGGCATCGGAGTGGCCCTGGCTGACACCGCGGCCCCAGAAGGTATAGGGGGTACCGTCAGAGAGGACAGAAAGGCCGTATGCTCTTGCAACAGAAAACAGACCGGGATCCCAGCCGACGGAGATCATGCCGATGTGGCCGTTTGCCTTGGCAGCGGCGTCAACATTTGCAAAATGCTCCGGGATCTTTGCGTGGGTGTCAAAGCTGTCAATGACGTTGAAGTCCTTTGCCAGCATGGGGGTCATGGTGGGAAGATCGGTTGCGCTGCCGCCGCAGATGATCATGATGTCGACCTCATCCTTGTGTGCGGCTGCGTCCTCCAGCTTGTAGACCGGGACTTCGGGGAGAACGGTTTTCAGAGTTTCGGGTGCGCGGCGGGTGAAGAAGGCGGTGACCTTCATGTCGGGATTCTTGGAAGCGGCGAGTGCAACGCCTCTGCCTAAATTGCCGTAACCGGCGATACCAATGCGGATCATAGTGTTTATATATTCCTTTCTTTTTGAATACGATGTTTATGCGTTTCTGCAGGTGGCGACCAGGTCTTCCATGGTATAAAGACCGGGTGTCTGGTCTGCTAAGAACGCAGCGGCGAGGAGCGCACCGTCGGCAAAGACCGCACGGCTGTGTGCCTCGTGCTTTAAGGTGATGGTCTCATTGCCCGTGGTAATGATGACCTCATGGATACCGACGACACCGCCCAGACGCAGGGAGTGGATGCCCACTTCCTCTTTTCTGCGCTTGCCGTTTTCATGACGGCCGACGACGAAATCGGCGTTCTCGCGTACAGCCTTTACGGCGTCGGCAAGTGCCAGAGCTGTTCCGCTGGGAACGTCCAGTTTCTGGTTGTGGTGCTGCTCCACGATCTCAATATCCGCATCGGGGAACATGCAGACGGCGGTCTTCACAAGGGAGACGAGAGTTGCAATGCCGAGGGACATATTGGCGGCGCGGAACACGGGAATTTCTTTGGAAGCCGCTGTGATGGCGGCCTTTTCTTCCTCCGTCTGACCGGTGGTTGCCAGCATAACGGGGAGCTTCTTTGCCTTTGCATAGTCCAGCATCGGAATGGTGGGTGCGTGGGTGGCAAGAGCAAGGATGCAGTCGGCTGCGATATCGGCGTCGGCCAGGCTCACAAAGCACGGATATGCGGTGTCTGCGGGCATCTTCTGTGCGTAGTAGGGGTCGACGGCTGCGGCGACGCAGTACTTGTCTGCGTTCTTTTCAATGGATGCGATGACCGCCTGACCCATACGGCCTGCGGCACCGTGAACGAGAAAACGGATCATATTAAACCTCCAGACCTGCTTTACGCATGAGGGCGAGCAGGTTTTCGCGGTGCGCATCCTCCATGGGAGTCAGCGGCAGACGGATATCCTCGGAGCAGAAGCCCATGGCGTTCATAGCGGCCTTGACGGGGATCGGGTTGACCTCACAGAACAGGGCATTGATCAGCTGCAGATAGTCAAGCTGCATCTTCCGTGCGCCTGCGACGTCGCCCTCCATGAACTTCTTGCACATAGCAGAAGTCTCGCCGGGGAGCAGATTGGAAAGAACGGAGATAACGCCCATACCGCCCAGAGAAAGGATCGGGATGATCTGATCATCGTTGCCGGAGTAGATATCCAGCTTGTCGCCCACGAGAGCAACGGTCTCTGCGATCTTGGAAATGTTGCCGTTTGCTTCCTTGATGGCTGCGATCATGGGATGATCGGCAAGAGCGGCATAAGTAGCGGGCTCAATGGAGACGCCGGTGCGGGAGGGAACGTTATAAAGGATCAGAGGCTTAGTGCTGGCGTCTGCGATGGCCTTGTACATCTGAATGAGGCCCTTCTGGGTGGCCTTGTTATAGTACGGGGTGACGACGAGCATGGCGTCATAGCCAAGCTCACATGCGTACTTCGTCATGTCGATGGCGTAAGCGGTATCGTTGGAGCCCGTGCCTGCGATCATGGGAACGCGGCCTGCGGCACGCTCGACAGCGTAGCGGAGAACCTCGCGGTGTTCCTCATCGGATAAGGTGGAGCCTTCGCCCGTGGTACCTGCGATGACGAGGGCATCAATGCCGTTTTCGATCTGCCAGTCGATCAGTCTGCCGAAAGCAGGATAGTCCACGCCGTCGGGGGTCAGGGGAGTGATCAGCGCAGTGGCTGCGCCGGTGAAAATGTGCTGCTTTGTCATGATAGGAATCCTTTCAGAGATGATGTTATTTGGAAAAAAGGAAAGACAGCCGCGGATGGATCCGTAGGCTGTCCTGAAAATTCAACGCTGTCCCTGCAGAATCCGCCAAAAAACTCTCCCCATGGGAGAACCCGTCGTCTGCGCGGGGTGGTTATTTCAGAATAGCGCTCCGGAAACAGGGTTTCCGACAGTTCAGTCAATGTTATTGAAGGAACCAGGACTCTGTCTTCCGCCGCAGACCGCCTTCGGCACCGACCCCTTTCGCTCATCATACGGCCTCCGGCAGGGGGCTGCTCCGTCCGGGATAGGCTCCCGGGAGCATGACGAGGTACTTTTGATGCGATGCGCCTCTATCTTTCTGTTTTCAAATAGTATAGCACAGATATGGGGAACTGTCAAGGGGATT
>JAKSPR010000142.1 GCA_024404655.1 Clostridia bacterium
CGCAGGCAGCCCAGTACCAGCCTGCGTACGTGCTTTTATAGCTCGCGCCCTGATCGGAGAACGGCTTGGGGATAGGCTGAACTGCTTTGACATGGTAGTCATCGGTGGTGCGGATGAAGTGGTCATAGCTGACATTCATCAGATCCCACAGCTTCTGGATCTCGCCTGCCACGTTGTCAACGTATGCCTGAGGGGTGATGCCCGCATCACGCGCATAGTCTTCGATTTTTTCACCGTGCTCATCGGTACCGGTCATGAAGCGGACGTCATAGCCGCGCATCCGCTTGTAGCGGGCAACAGCGTCGGACATGATGGCTTCGTAGGTATTGCCGATATGCGGCTTTCTGGAAGCATAGGCAATGGCGGTGGTGATATAGAATTTTTCTTTGTTTTGAGTTTGCTCCATAGATGTGATCATTCCTTTCATGACGTTTCACGCATCTGCTTCCGTGGTCACAGCGGCGCAGAAAATGAGGAACGTAAAGAGATAATAGGGTAGAAAATAGATAAAAAACAAAATTCCTGCAGACAGTACGGAGAGGATAAACAGCGGTACAAAACTGAGGATCAGATGAATCCCTTCCCCTGCCCGCCGTTTCATCATATTTCCGGAGAGGCGTATGCAGGAGGAGATGGGGAGCTCCGGCCGTGTGACGGTAAAGAAGACGAAAAATTCCGCACGGAGGCTCATGAACATTGCCGTGAAGATCAGAAGCACCGTTCCTGCATAGATCAGCACTTCAAAGATCACCGCTGTCACCTGCGTCGGAAGTCCCGCAATGGACGGCAAATATAGGTCTTCCAGAAAGACGAAACCGACGTATGCAAACAACAGCGGAATCAATGCCGTCAGTCGCAGAAAGGATACCGCCCATCCGCGCACCGCCTGTTCCAGTCCCGAATAGAAACAGAATACTTCCGTGATCGGGACACGGGCACCGCCCGATTTTTTCGTCCGGCACAAATCGTACAGATACGATACGATCCCCGGATAGAGCGGCGACAGGAGCAGAAACAGAAGTACACCGGATGCGGCATCGTAGACCTCATCGGCAAGGGCGAAATCCCCGGCAATCAGACCGGATAAGGACAGCGCATAATAAAGACAGTCGGAAAAATACCGTGCCGCAGCGAGAAAGAAGAACAGCATGAATAACGCCATCAGGACCGAGATCCAATTGGCACGGAAGCAGAGCACTTCCCGCGCTTCTTTTTTGAAGACCCGTCTGCGGGCGGACAGAGCATCCGCCATAGTGAATTTCCGTGTCACGGGAATTACTTTGTGATTTCCTCACCGGCGCAGAATACGCGGCGGAGATCACAGGTTTCGGGATCAATGAAGATGATGTCTGCACGCTTGCCGACCTCGATGGAACCGGTGATCTTGTCAAGACCGGTCATGCGGGCGGGATTGATGGTCGCGCAGGGAAGCGCTTCGGCAAGGGAAATGCCTGCAAACTTCATCAGATTGCGGACTGCGGTATACAGGGTGATGGTGGAGCCGGCGATGTTGCCTTCTTCGTTGACAGCCTTGCCGTCACGGACAAAGACCTTCTGACCGGCGATACCGTATTCACCGTCCGGACAGCCGGTTGCTTCCATGGAGTCGGTGATCAGAACCAGATGGTCGGGACGCTTTGCCTGATAGCAGAGCTTGACAACAGCAGGAGCCAGATGGAAACCGTCTGCGATGATCTCTGCATAAGCATTTTCCTCAGTCAGAGCTGCGACAACGGGGCCGGGCTTTCTGTGCTGAACGGGAGCCATGGCATTGAAGGTGTGAGTAAAGGAGGAAACACCCCAGGAGAGTGCGTTCATCGCATCCTCGTATGTGGCATCGGTGTGAGCCAGACCGACGGTAGCACCGCGGGAAACAGCGGTCTTGACAAAAGCCTCGCCGCCTTCCAGTTCGGCTGCACAGCTGACATGAACGATCAGGGGCTCCATGCGGTCAAGCAGACCGGAGAGCTCGTCCTTGTCAAGGGGAGCCAGCAGATCCGCACGATGTGCACCGCGGCGCTTTTCGTTCAGATAGCGGCCTTCGAGATGCATACCGTCAAAACCGACTTCCTTGATGGCGTCGATGGCAGCATAGATATTTTCCATCGGAGCGGAGGCGACCGTGGGAAGCAGGGTCGTGGTACCGTCCTGTGCATAGGAGCGGCGCATGGCGATCATCTGCTCGGCAGTTGCGGAATCAAAGTCGTGACCGATACGACCGTGGGTGTGAACATCCACAAGACCGGGAGCGACACAACAGCCGCAGGCGTCAACGGTGGGCAGACTGCCCTTGTATTCTGCATCTGTTGTAACAGCAGTGATTTTGCCGTTTTCAACGGTGACAGTACCGGGCATGAATTCCTTTGCGTCGGTATGATAGACGCGCGCATTGGTGATAACAAAAGAAGACATCTTATTTTCATCCTTTCTGACATGGCGTATAGTTCAAAAATCATGAGGCGCAGTATCCGTGTGCGCACTGATATTATTATTCTACCATAAAATCCCCGCGCTTTCAAGGACTTTTCCATGTTTTTACGAATAATTTTCATTTTTCATAAGAATATAAACCGATGAAAAAATTCACAAATTCTACTTTACACTATTATATGTCCTGTGCTATAATAATTCTATATCAGAATATCCGATGAAAGGCGGTAACACCGAACATGATAAAACTCGAACGCATCGCAGTCATGAATCTTGAAAATGCCGTCCGCGGCATGCGCAATCCCCTGAACAGCTGGGCAAAATCCGACAGCGCATACGACGAGGACGGAAACTATATCCTGGGTCCTGCAGACCTTGATCTTGCCAACCGTCTTGCCATGTCCGGCTCCGACCACAGAAAATATCTGCGTCAGATCTTCGTCTCCGTGGATATCACGGCACCCCTTTACTGGTGGAAGGAATTCGATACCTATAAGGTCGCAACCGTTGCCAATTCCACGTCCACCATGCACAAAATCCACGCAAAACCCTTCTCCCGCGAAGATTTCTCTACCGATCACATGGATGAGGAAACGCTCGCTGCGTTTGACAGCGTGATTGCCTATCTTGAGACCCTCCGCGGTAAATACATGGAGAACAAGGATAAGCAGTTCTGGTACGATATGATCCAGTTCTTACCTTCCAGCTATAACCAGATGCGCACCGTCACCATGAACTATGAGACGATGACGAATATCTACTACGCAAGACGTTATCATAAGCTCGATGAATGGCACACCTTCTGTGATATGATCACAAATCTACCCTACGCAGCAGAACTCATCACCTGCCACGAACAACACTAAACCGGAAGGGAATAAAAGCTTTTGAATAATCAGTATAACCGCGGACCGAACAGATCCCGTGGTACACCTCCCCGCGGTGCTCAGCCCGGACGGCAGCAGCCCGCCGGACAGGGCAGGATGGGACAGACGGGGCCAAATGGCAGACCCGGCGGCAATATGCCCCCCCGCGGCCCCAGAATCCTGACTCCGGAGGAGCAGGAGGCCCGCCGCCGTGCTCTCATGGAGCAACGAAAAAAGCAGGCAAAGGAACGTAGAAAACAGGAAGCCGCTGCCGCAAAAGAACAGAAAAAACAGAATAAAAAGCTTGAAAAGCAGAAGAAAGCCGCAGAGGAAAAGCGCCGTAAAGCCGAGGAGCGCATGCGCCGCCACGATGAGCGTTTTGAACTCACGGAGGAAGAAAAGGCGATCCGCGAGCAGATGCGCCGCGAGGAGCGGGACTATAACCGCAGAAGACGCGCAAGAAATACGAAGGTATTCATCGTCCGGATGTTCATCTTCCTTGTGATGTTTGTCGGCCTTTTGGCCATTTCCGTCGGGCTGTTCTATGCCAATCTGGTACGATATGAACCGGCTGCACGGAGAAATTTCGCTCTCATTGTCGGGGACGATTATTCCGAGACAATTGCCCATGACAGAATGGAACGGGGAGGGGCACTGTACCTCAACATGACCCGCATCGTCGAATTCTGCGAAATGGCAGTCACCGGCGATACAGCGGAACTGCGGTTCATTTCCCGCAACACAAAGGAGAACGTGCAGTTCATCGTCGGCTCCCGTCAGGTCTTCATCAACGGCGTGGAGGAACGTCTGACCGCTGCACCGATTCTGGACGGCGAGGACCTTTATGTGCCCTATACATTCTTTACATCCTACGTCGCAGGTCTTGATTTTGACTACGATACCGAAAAGAATCGTATTGAAATCCAGAAATCCAAAAATGATGCCACCGGTGCCGATGAGCTTCTGACTTTTGTCATCCGTTCCGACGCACCCATGACAGCCCTTGACGAGTATAACGAATTCGGCAAAACTTCCCCGATCGAATTTGTCAACGACCTCGACCTTTACGAGCAGTATATGAACCCCGCCGCGCGGGATGATTATCTGGTCCTTGTCAATTCCCAGTATCCCCTCGATCAGAACTACGTCCCTGCAACGGAAAAGGTAGACCTATCCGACATGCTGCTCAATGGCCAGACAGACCAGTTCCTCAACGGTGTCGCTTATAAGGCGGCTCACGCCATGGAAATGGAGCTTGCGTCAAACGGCTTCGGTGATGTCAAGATTTTCCTCGGCTACCGTTCCTATACCAAGCAGCGTACCTTCTATAACCAGCAGGTTAAAGAATATCAGCGTACCATGAGTGAGGAACAGGCCAAGATCGCGGCAGCGTCTGTCGCACAGGAACCGGGCTGCAACCCGCAGCAGGCTGGTCTTTCCTTCATCATGCACAATATGAAAGAAACGGATTCGTCCTTTGCAAGAGATCCCGCATACGGATGGCTTGCGGAGAACTGCTGGAAGTTCGGATTCATCATCCGCTATCCCGCAGATAAGACTGCCGAGACCGGTATGGCTTTCCAGCCCTATTTCTTCACCTTCGTCGGGCGTTATCATGCCATGAGAATCCATGAAAAGGGCATGTGCATGGAGGAATACATCGCCATGCTCGAAGAAAAGGATTACTTCGGTATGCCTTATGAAGAATTCCGTGCAAAGCTTCTGAATAAATAAGACCTTGTGATACCCCAAAACAGCAGAGTTCCGACTCTGCTGTTTTTTGTATCGGGAATCAGGCATAACAGGAAAAAACGTATTTTCAACAGGAAGAAACGTATGTGTCAGCAGCGATTTCTTGACAATCACGGTGCGGCAACAGTATAATAAATATATAAAAACATAGGAGGATTTATCCATGTGTACCAAGAAAAATGTGCAGACCCTGACCGCGCTTTTCCTGCTGACGGGAGTGCTTGCATCCTGTGGTGCAGAAACAACTGCTCCCGTTGTGACCGGTGAAAATACTGCTCCCGCCCCGGCGCTGACCTAGACCGAAGAAGTTCTGGTCTTTGATAAGGATACCCTGCCTGACGAGCTTGATTTCGGCGGCAAGACCGTCAATTTCCTCATCCGCGAAGCCGTTGCAAATACGGAGTTCTTTGTGGAATCAGAAACCGGTGATATCGTCGACGACGCATTGTTCGGACGGAATCAGGCTGTTGAGGAACGCCTCGGCGTCGATCTGAACTTCATTACCATGCCTGGTGAATGGGAGACCCGTGAGACCTTCAACGGTGCCATCCGCCAGAGCGTCATGGCAAATGACGGCAGCTATGATATCTGCGGCGTCCTTTCCAATCAGCTTTCCACCCTGACCCTGCAGGGCCTCCTTTATAACCTTTATGATCTTGACCATCTGGATTTCTCCAAGCCGTGGTGGTCAGGCGGTTTGCTTGATGAGCTTTCCGTTTATGATAAACTGTATTTTGCTTCCGGCGATGCATCTCTCGGCCTCATCAACGGTATGATGTGCGTGTTCTTCAATAAGAGCATCGCCGCGCAGTTTGATCTGCCTGATATGTATGAAATGGTCGACAGCGGCAAATGGACCATCGGCAAGGCAGTGGAACTGACCAAGGATATCTGGCAGGACCTTGACGGTGACGGCAAGAAATCCGATGCCGACCGCCTCGGCTTTACCATCGGCGACTGGAACCAGCTATATGGCTTCATTGATTCCTTCGATCTGAAAATCATCGAAAAGGACAGCGACGGTATTCCCAACCAGCTCGTCTACGGCAATGAAAAGGTCGTTTCCGCAGTCGAACTTCTCGTCGGCCTGTTCAAGGACAATAATGCTTTTGCTGAGACCAATCAGTACGGATACCAGCCCATCTTCGCCGGAGGTACCGTCCTGTTCACGACCGGTGAATTTAAGGATACCTCCATTTACCGCGATGTTGACAACTTCGATTACGGCGTTATCCCGATGCCCAAGTGGGATGAAGCACAGGATGCATATCATACCTGCGTCCGTGCGACATATTCCGGCTTCTGCCTCCCTGTGACGGTTATTGATCCCGATATGTCCGCAGCCGTTCTTGAGTGTTTTGCATCCGAGAGCTACCGCAGAGTTTCTCCCGCTTACTTTGAACAGGCGCTGAAGGTCAAATATGCCCGGGACGATAAGACCGCCCAGATGTATGATCTCATCAAGTCCTCCGTCACGTTCAAGTTCGCAACGGCCTTCACATGGTCCCTCGGTGATCCTCAGAATACTTTCAAGGGTCAGATCAATGACCGCAAGGATAACTGGTCTTCCAACTTCAAGTCCAAAGAAAAAGAGTACCTGACGAATCTGGAAAAGACCCTCGAAACCCTGAAAGACCTCCCATAATCTCCGCTATTCCGCGTTTCTTCCGGCTGACGTATGCAGATGCGTCAGCCGGTTTTCTTTTTTTATCGAAACGGCCAGGGCACAGACCGATAATAACATCCCGCCCGCCGTCAGACCCTCCCCGCGCAGAAAAATCCAGACCGCGGCTGCATAGAAGCATGCAAGAAATCCGATCCCGGTATAACGGCAGAACTTTTCCGCCGTATCCGTGTGAAACTTTGTCATAGAGAGTATCGCCGCCAGAAGTCTTCCCCCGTCAAAACAGGGCAGCGGAATCAGATTGTAAAGACCAATGAGCAGAGAGACCGCCGCCCCGACTTTGCACCGCAGCCGGAGGAGAATCAGTGTACAGGCCATGTTTGTTATGATCCCCGCCCCGTGGAGCAGCGCTTCCCAGGCATAAGAGCAATGGGAAAAATCCGCTTCCATCACCGCACCGAGGGGTGTTATGCGGACCCGCCGGATGGGAATCCGCAGAAAACGCGCCGCCGTCAGATGTCCGCACTCGTGTAAGATCGCTGCTGCCAGGAACCAGAGAAAAAACGCATCCGGCACCGTGGGGGAAAGCGCAATCCAGAGACAGAATACCGGCAGTACCGATGTGTCAAT
>JAKSPR010000143.1 GCA_024404655.1 Clostridia bacterium
AGCGTATACTTTGCGCCGATCTTATCTGCGTACTTCATCTGTGCCTTCAGACTTCTTCCGACGATATCGCTCTCTGCCCACTGGCCTGCGGCGCGGAATCTTGTGACGATGGAGAACGCCTTCAGTGCTGCCTCCGGGCCCATGGATGCGATATAGAGCAGCGGTTTCCCCTCATCGGGTGCGGTCACGCCGGATGCGGTCAGAGCGTCGATGAGGCGGTTGATACCCATACCGAAGCCGATACCGGAGAGAGCGGGGCCTCCGAGCTGTTTGACGAGGCCGTCATAGCGTCCGCCGCCGCAGATGGTACTCTGTGCTGCGCCTGTGATGGGGCTGATGAACTCGAACACGGTCTTGGTATAATAGTCAAGACCCCGGACGACGCCTGTATCAATTTCATACGGGATATTCATGGAATCGAGGGCCTTGGTGAGCGTATCCATGTGATTCTTACAATCATCGCAGAGATAGTCGATGGTCTTGGGTGCGCCCTGAGCGATCTCGGAGCAGACAGGGCTCTTACAGTCGAGGATACGCAGGGGGTTCTTTTCCAGTCGCTCACGGCAGGTATCGCAGAGTTCCTCCTTGCGTGCGGAGAAATACTCCTTAAGAGCCGCATGATACTTGGGGCGGCAGTTCGGGCAGCCGATGGAATTGATATGGAGCGTTACGCCCTTGACGCCGAGGGTCGTTAAAACCTCATGTGCGAGAGCGATGACGTTGGCGTCAGCGAGCGCGGAATCCGCGCCGAACATCTCCACGCCGAACTGGAAGAACTCACGCAGTCTTCCTGCCTGGGGCTTTTCATATCGGAAGCAGTTTGCGATATAATAGAGCTTCAAGGGCATAGCGTCAGAGCAGCGTCCGTTCTCCACGATGGAGCGGACGACGCAGGCGGTACCCTCGGGGCGGAGAGCGAAGCGTGCCTCGCCCTGACCCTTTGCCTCCAGTGCGTACATTTCCTTCTGGACGACGTCAGTGGTATCGCCGACGCCGCGCTGGAACAGGTCGATATTTTCAAAAGTGGGGAAACGGATTTCTCCGAAACCGTACTTTGCAGAGATGGTTCTTGCGGTTTTTTCGATGTACTGCCACATGCCCACCTTATCGGGGAGGATGTCGGTGGTGCCGCGCGGCTTCTGAATGATCTGTGCCATGGTAATAGTTCTCCTTTTATCTTATGAGTTAGCCTCTGATTTTTTCCATTCTGACGTCAGTTCCGACGAAATGGAACTGATGATATTCGCCGAGGAGCCTGGAAGAGACCCGTGCGGTATAGCGTTTGGTGATATCGCCGTAAGTGAGATTGGTACTGATGATGACGGATTTTCCGTGGTTCAGTCTTGTATTGAGAAGGTTATAGAGACAGGACACGGTGAACTGATTGGAAAGCTCCGCGCCCAGATCGTCGATGATGAGCAGATCGCAGTCGAAATAACGGTCCGTGGGCTTTGTCTCATCCTGGTTCTGATAAGAGCGGCTGAAATGCTCCGCTTCAAAATCGGAGAAGATATTGACGGCGGTATCATAAACCACGTCATAGCCCCGGTCAATGACTGCCTTTGCGATGGCTGTGGAAAGATGGGTCTTGCCCAGTCCCGTTGCGCCGAACATGAGGATATTATTTGCGCACCGGTCGGAGAAGATCTTCACATACTGTTCTGCCTCCTCCAGATTCCGGCGCATGATCTCATGCTCTTTGGGGTTCTTATAGTAATCAAGGGAAAAGGATGCAAAATTCTGGGTTTCCAGAAGTCCCCCGATACCGGAGGATTCATATCCTGCCAAGGTCAGCGCCCGTTTCATACAGGTACAGAGGCTCTTTCCGCCCTCAGTAAAACCGGTATCCTTACAGAGCGGACAGTCATAATGGATATTCACATAGTCGCGGGGATAGCCGTGGGACGCAAGAATCTCTCCGCGGATGGCGAGAAGCTCTTCGTTTTCGGCTCTGAGCTTTGCGATGCGTTCTTCCAGCCCCTCTTTTCCCTGCATGGCGGCGCCGAAAATCTTCACGCCGGTCTCTGCGAGGGCGCGGTCGATCTCGGCAAGCTCCGGGATCATGCGTTCTGCCTCGGCGCGGTGGGCCTTCATATTTTCCTCCGCGGCAAAGTGCTTCTGCTGGAACTCCCGCTTGATGCGCCGGTAGTTTTCCTTATTGTACAATGGGCTCCGCCTCCTTTGGGTGTAAAGAAAATATCAGGTCTTGAAGCTGCGTTTCAGCGCAAGGTCAAGAAATTCATCGGTATTGAAGCTGTGCTCGCCGTTATCGGCAGGCGTATCGGATTTCTGCGCGTATTTTCTGCGGTGTTCCTCGGCCTCGGCCTCAATCGCTTCCATGGTGCGCAGGCCGTTATCATTCCAGCCGGAGAGAATCTTATTGATATACGGCAGGCGCGGTTCGTGGAACTTATCCACGGTGATATCATAAGCGCGCTTGATGACGTCCATGGGCATATCCCATGTGACGGTCCAGTTTTCGAGATATTTTTCCTCGTTTGACGAAAGGGTGCGGTTCACATCCATACCGAACAGGCTGAAAATTCTGCCCTTGGCGGAATGAATGGCGTCCCGGCGGCGGATCTTCGCCTCCAGATCGGGAACGGTTCTGACCCCCTCGTCGTAGAGATTCAATGCCGTGCGGACGACGTAGGAAACCGCGCAGTCGTTTTTCTGCTTCTTGCAGTAGGCGATCAGCGTCATGAGATAAGCGCTGTCAAGGCCGTAGCTTTCATAAAGCGCCGCAAACTGGGCGTTGTCGTGCTCGGAGAAAATCTTTCCCAGCATCTGCTCGCACATATTGAGGGCGGGACGCAGATCGGGGGAGCGCTCAATGGCGGCGGCTGTCTGCTCAAGGGAGTATTTCGGCAGCTCACTGCGCATGCTGCGCTGAGGCTGGGCAGGCGTCTCCCTGTCGGAGGTGTTTTCCGTCTGACTGCCGGGTGCGGGTTCCGCTTTCGCAGGCGCCGGGGGTTCTTTGGTATCTGCCGAATCAGACGTACCAACCGTGACCGGGGAAAGGACCCCCTTTTCGGTCCAGTAGTCGAGGGCGTTCGCTGTGATGGCGCGGGTCAGGCCGCAGGCTGCGGCGATCTGTTCCCCGCTGTTTTCGGCGTTCAGAAGATCAGGGTCTGCGCAGACGCTGATCAGCACACGCAGATAGGATGCATCCGGCGGCATTTCGCGCACCGCTGCGGCGGGCAGGACCACAACGCCTGTCCCATATTGAATCTGTCGTCTGGTTGTCATAGCGGTACCCATTTATCCCTGTTCGCTCCGGTTGATTTCATACATGAGCTTCATGAGGGAATCCCCCATGTGCGCATTCTCCACAAGGACGCCGCAGGACTGTAAATCCAGCTCCGTGCTTGCGAAGTTCCATATTCCCTTGACACCGATGGCGGAAAGACGGGCGGCGGCGCTGCGCGCCTCCTCCTTCGGGACCGTCAGAATGGCGATGTCGATTTTGTGATCCTTTGCAAAGTCTTCCAGACGATCGGTGCTCTGTACGGACAGACCGGAGATGGTCTGTCCGATGACTGCCGGGGAGACGTCGAAAATGCCGATCAGATCAATATTCCGGTGCTCAAACATATTGGAGCCCGTGATGGCCCGGCCGAGGTTTCCCGCACCCACGACAATGGCGTGGAAGTTTGCGGAAACGCCGAGAATATCGCTGATCTTGCCGTATAAATACTTGACGTTGTAGCCGTAACCCTGCTGACCGAAGCCGCCGAAGCAGTTGAGGTCCTGCCGGATCTGGGAGGCGGTGACATTCATCATGGCGGAAAGTTCACCGGAGGAGATCCGCAGAATATCCTGCCGGAGAAATTCCCTGAGATACCGGAAATAGCGCGGCAGACGGTTGATGACGGCGGGGGAAACATCGGAGCAGGTCTTCTGCTTCGGCTGCACCGCTTCGGTATCGGTTGTCGTTTCGGACGGATTCATCATATCGGATGGTGTCACTGTGTACTCCTTTCGGTTTCGGTGAGGTTCTTTCCTGAAAATGGCTGTGGAAAAGTTTTTCCGGAGAGCGTTTGTGGAAAACTTCCGGCTTTCCACAATATCAACACGTTTTTCCACAGGTTTTTCCCGTGGATTGGGGAGAAAGTGGGGACAATCACCGGTTTTCTCCACATGATCCTGCGGTTTCTCCACAGATTTACACACAGGCTGTTGAAAAATATAAACGCAGTTTATAAATGAAACTCCGGAAATATTTAAGATTCGTCAATCGTCCATGACGGCACGGGCGTTGAGGGTGGTGTCGGCGCGTCTGCCTGCCATAAACTCAAAATAAGCCTGTGCTGCGATCATAGCGCCGTTGTCCCCGCAGAGGGAGAGCTCCGGCAGATAGAGGGTGATGTTTCTGTGACGTTTTGCGTAGTCCTCCAGCGCCGCGCGGATATGGGAGTTTGCGGCAACGCCGCCTGCAAGGACAAGGCGGGTCTCCCCCGTGCGCTTGAGCGCAAGGTCCAGCTTTTTGATGATCGAGGAAACCACGGCACGGGAGAAGGAGGCGGCAACATCGTTTTTGTTATATTCCTCTTTCTTCTGTGCGCAGGTGTTCAGATAGTTGATGACAGCGGTCTTGAGTCCGGAGAACGAGAAATCAAGGGAATCGTCCGCAATGGCGGCGGAGGGCAGGCGGAGCGCTTCGGGATCGCCGAGATACGCGATGCGATCCATTTCCTTTCCGCCGGGATAGGGCATGCCCATGACGCGGGCAACCTTGTCAAAGGCTTCGCCGATGGCGTCGTCACGGGTGCGGCCCACGGTCTCAAAGGTGGTATAGTCCTTTGCCCGCAGAATGGAGGTGTGACCGCCCGATGCGACCAGCGCAAGATACGGGGGCTTTAAGTCCTCGTGGGTGAAGTAGTTTGCCGCCGCGTGTCCAAAGACATGGCAGACGGGGATCAGCGGGATGTTGTTTGCAAAAGCCAGAGACTTTGCAAAGTTGACGCCGACCAGAAGCGCACCGATCAACCCCGGAAACGCCGTGACGCCGATGCAGTCAATATCGGATAAGGAGACGCCGGATTCCTCCAGCGCCTGATAGGTGAGGGAGGAAACGGCTTCCGCATGGGCGCGGCTGGCGATCTCCGGAACAACACCGCCGTAAACGGTGTGAAGGGGGATCTGGGACGCGATCTGATTGGAGAGGATCGTGAAGCGCGGGCGCTCACCCTCTTCATCCACACGGACAATGGAGACCGAGGTCTCGTCGCAGGACGATTCAATGGCAAGAATATATTTCATGATACGGTACTTCCCTATTTTCAGGAGATTTGTAATGTCATGAGGACGGCGTCCTCTCTCGGATTGCGGTAATAGTTCCGCCGCAGGCCGTCCCGGAGAAATCCGTGCTTTTCGTAAAGGGCAATGGCGGGGACGTTGGATGCGCGGACTTCCAGATGCAGACGAAAAACCCCGCGCTCCCGGCAAAGTGCTTCCAGCGCGGTGATCAGACTGTCCGCCAATCCCTTGCGGCGATGCGCAGGGAGAACGGCGACATTGGTGATATCCGCGTCCTCGCCCATGAAGTAGACACCCACATAACCGGCTGTGATGCCGTCACCGGACTTAGCACAGAGCAGAGCGGCAATGGGGTTTTCCATGGTCTCCGTGAGGGCTTTTTCGCTCCACGGGTCGGAGAAGCATGCGGTCTCGATTCCAGCGATCGCCGGAATGTCACAGAGGACCGCAGGACGGATAGAAAAAGATGGAAGGGACATCGGAATGATCAGGCTCCCACGTCGGCGGTGCCTTCAATGACCTCATCGCCGTACAGCCAGCCGTCAAAGAGCTCCGGAGGAACCATGACGCAGCGCTTGGTGGAACGGTCATAGAGGTAGTGATCGGCAGTCCGGCTGTCTTCACCCACTTCGATATAGAGGACGTTATAGTAGATGCCGGGCAGCTCTTTGCACATGAATTTGATGAACAGAGTGAAGTCGCCGTTCTGGGGCAGCTCCGCCTGCTCGCCGTGTTCAAGATAGTCTGCACACTGATCGAGGACCGCGGGATCGTCAATGATCGCAAGCGCCTGAATGACGCTGGTCGCAGAGCAGACGTAGGCGGTGGTGAAGGTCATTTCGGAAAGAGTGGGAAGCTCCATGGTGTCGGCATAGAGAAGACCGCCGACCCCGGTAAATTCTTCGGAGAGCATGCGGTTTGCGTACCAGCCGACCACTTCATAGAGGGGCTGTCCGTCCCATTCCGCGTATGGCGTGGTGGAGAGCTCCGCAGGCTCGTAGGCAATGGGCGCCCAGAGATAGGTGACAGTGGGCTCCGTGCCGCCGTCGGGAATCGCCTGCAGCGCGTCAAGCTCGGAGTTGTAGACAAGATGAACGTCCACAGAGAGCTTTTTCTCACAGCCGGAGAGGATGCATAAGAGCATGGAGACACAGAGGAACACGGAGAGGAAACGCTTGATGTTCATAACGGTCAGAAAGTCCTTTCTATTTGTCCCGCGAAGGGGAGATCAGTAACCGAATTTGCCTTCCAGACTGTCGTCGTTTTCGATCCAGTCGTTGACACGGATCACACGGTAATCGGTTTTGGTATCGCGGATAATGACGGTTTCGATGCCGGCATTGATGACAAAACGCTTGCACATAGCGCAGGAACAGGTCCCGGCAACACAGGCGCCGTCAGCGGGATCGGTGCAGGCGATGTAGAGGGTAGCACCCAGCATCTGATCGCGGGGAGCAGCCACGATAGCATTGGCTTCCGCATGGATAGAGCGGCAGAGCTCATAGCGTTCACCGCGCGGGATCGCGAGGGTCTGACGGATGCAGCTGCCGAGGTCAACGCAGTTTTTTCTTCCGCGGGGAGCACCGTTGTAGCCGGTAGAGACGATGGTATCGTTTTTCACAATGATAGCGCCGTAGCGTTTGCGCAGGCAGGTAGAGCGTTCGGAGACAGTTTCAGCGATGGCGAGGTAATAATTGCTTTTGGAAACACGTTCCATAAAGAGAATCATTCCTTTCAGGTGATTTGAAGGGCAATTTCCCGATAGGGGCACTTGCGGCATTATATTATAGATATTTTACCACAGTTTTGTGAAGAAATCAAGAATCTGGAGTGATGTTTTTTGGGAAAGCGATGAAACCCATGGCTGCGCACCACCATCAAAAAGTTTTGACCTGTCAGGGCTTTGCCCTGACAGGGTTCGAGCATTTTTCAAAAGCTTGCGGATTTTCAAGGCGGAGCCTTGAATCGACATGAATGAATCGGCTGTGCCGATTCCATCGCGGCCGAGCGGCGAAAGGCCCTGAGGGACCAAAAGCG
>JAKSPR010000144.1 GCA_024404655.1 Clostridia bacterium
CTGTCTGTGGTAAAGACGATGCGTATACCGCCAGAAGAAACGGAACGACATGGAAACCAGAGGTATCGGTACAAGTATCATCAGCGCCAGCCGCCAGTCCGTCATGAACAGCATAATGGAAACACCGATCAGAATGAGGGACTGTTCGATGATGTTGGATAATCTGTGCACAACGAAGTTCTGGATTTCGCCTGTGTCCTGCGTCACGCGCTGCATGATCTCACCGGCAGTCCGCTTGGAAATCTTGGAGACAGAGAGCATCTGCACCTTGTTGAAGACCATATCACGCAGATGGACGATGATCTTGTTTCCGGCAAAGATCAGCGCAATGGAACGCAGAATCGAGGTTGCATTGACCACGATATGCAGAACGAACATGGAAAGGATCACAAGCGCAAAACCACGGAATCCTCCTGCATTGTGGGGAGTGATGTAGTCATCCACCAGTATGCGGTTGAGGATGGGGTTGATCATGTTCATGCCGGTGATCAGGAAGAACAGGACGATGGAGGCAAGCAGTGTCCATTTGTAAGGACGTGCGATCTCCCAGAGACGCTTGAAGATACGGCTCTTGTCCACACAGTGCATGCAGATGTGAGAACCGTGCTGCAGCTGTCGGCCGCATTGGGGGCAGGAGCGGTTGTGTGTCTTATCGTATTCTTTTTCAAAGACCTGCTGTTCAAGATACTTGTTGAGACGCTTTGCAAGGGTCGCATATTCGCTCTGATGGGACATATCCCCACGGCAGATGATATATGTTTCTCCGTCAAGCATACACTCCAGCGCAACCTGACCGATACCGGAATCCGCGTGGAATTCTCTGGTACGGGAGAGATCCAGCGTATCCTTGTGTTTGCCGTCTTCAATGATATATAATTTGTCTTCCACCAGCGCACAGTAGCCTGTCTGCGGACGGCTGTCAGCGACAGTCAGGGAAGAGGAGAGGACCATGGTAAAGTCTTTATCCGCAAGCGCGGGCAGAATTTCAATGATCCTGTCCCGGTAATAAGCCTTTTTGTCGGGGATGAGCGTTACGGTTTCGTGCTTCAAAGAATGGTTCACCGCCTTTGTTTCGTTGATTATTTCGGTGGGAGCTGTCTTTACAGATAAAGCTCGATCTTCTTATAACTGGTACGGTCAAGCGCTTCTGCATCCGGAATCTCGAAACGGTTTCCGTCCACATCAATGACAAAGATATGCTTGCTTGTGATACGCAGCATGGAGCGGTAGGTATCCTGTACCGTAAAGGAAAATTCGCTGCCGTCTTTCAGAATCACGCGCCAGTAGGAAAATCCATAGCGCTCCTTGACGGAAAGGATCTTCTGAATCACCGGAGCATAGTACTTTCTGCGGAGTTCATCACGCAGAATCTTCTGCGTATCCGGAGAGAGCGCGGAGATTTCCCGGATCATGCCGATCTCTTTCTGGTCCTTATCAAGCACAGAAATATAGGAATCGGGCATATCAAAGGGGAAAGCACTGTGCAGATAGACACGGGGAAAGCTTTTTTCTTCTTTGCTTCCATCCTCGTTTGTAAGCGTTGCCTTCAGTGTGATGAAACCGTTTTCTTCGGTGAAAACGGCATTTTCATCAGAGAGATACTGTATGGAGATAACCGCATCCAGTGCGGTGGAGGTCTGTGTTTCAGCCATAGTGATGACCATTCCTTTCAGTTCCAGTTAAGATTCAATACCGACATTTTTCAGTGCTTCCGCCTGCAGCTTATAAAGCCGGTGGTAGATGCCGTGCTTGGCAAGCAGCTCATTGTGGGTACCGAATTCCGGCATCTTGCCGTTTTCGATGACAATCAGCTTGTCAGCCGAACGCAGTGTCGAGAGACGGTGCGCGATCATGATGGTCGTTCTGTTCTTGGTCAGCCGTTCCAGCGCCGTCTGAATCTGACGCTCTGTCTGGGTATCCATGGCAGCTGTTGCCTCGTCAAGGATCAGGATTTTCGGGTTGCGCAGAATCGCGCGGGCAATGGAGACACGCTGACGCTCACCGCCGGAAAGATCACGATAACCGAAACCGATCCGCGTTGCATAAGCATCCGGCAGCTTCATAATGAAGTCATGTGCACCAGCAATTTTTGACGCTTCCAGAACTTCCTCGTATGTAGCATCCGGTTTTGCATAACGGATATTATCAAGGATGGTTCCCATGAACAAATAGGTTTCCTGTGAGACGATGGAGACATTCTTCCGGATATCGGCGAAAGCCATATCCTTGACATTGACGTTATCAATCAGCACTTCACCTGCGGTCACATCGTAAAGACGGATCAGCAGATTAGCAAGGGTACTCTTGCCGGCACCCGTGTGTCCGACGATACCGATCACCTTGCCGGGTTCGATATCAAAGGAAATCCCGTCGATGACCTTGCGGTTCTTGACATAGGAGAATTCCACATCGCGGAAGGTAACGCGGCCTTCCACGTTTTCAAGATGAACGGGATTCTCTTTCTCCTTGACTTCCGGTTCAGCGTCCATGATCTCCAGAAGACGATTGGTGGCATTGAGGCAGTTGGCTCCCTGATTCACCATATCAATGAAGAAATACATGGGACCGTAGACCATGTTCATATAGGTAACAAAGGTCAGAAGTGTACCGTATGTCAGCGTGCCCTTGACGCACATCCAGCCGCCAATGGCCCATACCAGGATATTGCCGATATAAAGAATAAACTGCGTCATGGGGAAGGCCCATGTTTCAAAGGAAGACAGGGTTTTGTCGTCATCTGCAAGACGCGCACTTCTCTGACCGAAACGCCTGATCTCATCACGTTCTTTGGAGAACGCTTTGACGACACGGACACCTGTCAGAACGTCAGAAAGCATACTGTTCATGGAACGGGAAGAGGAATACCGTTTCGCCCACAGCTTATCAAGCTTTGCAAAGATCAGCCGGATAGAATAGATAAACAGCGGCAGGGTAACAAGGGACAGGAACGCAAGCAGAGGATTCATTACAAACATGATGATCACAATGACAAGGATCATAATGGTGTTGTAAACAAGTCCCTGCACACCGTCAACAAAGAACCAGTAAATGGAGTTTGCGTCATTGTTGACCTGCGTCATCAGACCGCCGGTCTGACGTCCGGTAAAGAAACTCAGGGAAAGACGTTCGATCGACTTGAAGATCGTGTTTTTCAGATCATATACGATCCGCGCTGTGATACGGGAGCATACCGTACCGGACAGCATTGAGAACATGACGTTCAACAATCTTGTACCGATGATGATACCAAGCACCAGAATCAGATTGCCGTAGAACGCACCGGCTTTGTCAAGAATCTGGTCATAAAAGAAACCGTTGCTGAAATAGGGAATGATGACAGAGAGCACACCGTTCATCACCATAAAGAGAAAAACAAGAATGATGCTCATTTTGTACTTGACAAAGAAAATGCTCATCCGTTTGAGAATCTTGCCTTTGTCCATACAATGGGGACAGACTTTACGGTTGGGATCGGGATAACGGCGTCCGCATTTTGGACAGAAGATTTCTTTTTTGAAATCTTCCTCATCGCGTTTGACCTCGCCGTTCTTCTGGATCTGATTAAAGTACTTGATGAACAGCTGTGCCGAGTTTTTGGCAGAACCGGTCATGCATGCCAGCAGTACATATTCCTTTTTCGGTTCCTCCGACGGCGTACCTTCGGTCGGTGCGTCGCCGTCTTTGTTTTCATTTTCCGGCACCTCTTCCGAGAGAACTGCCGTCAGTCTGGCGTCGGAAATCAGATTTTCGACTCGGAGATCGGACAGCTGTTTGATGGGATAATAGGCATAGGAGATCTGCGCAAAGTCGCAGCGGAGCAGCTCCGGATGTAAAAGAAGCTGCGCAGGGGTGGAGTTCTTCGGGGTCAGTGTCTGGACGCCGCTGATGACGATCAGGTCGTCTTTGGTAGCGATCAGCCAGTTGTCACAATAGACATGTTCCGGAGAGATGTCGGTTTTGGCACAGAGCAGCACAGAAGATGCGTCGATGCCCTTTTGATCGAGCAGAGTGATCAGCTCTTGCGGGATTCTGTCAATTTCCAGCATGGAATCCATCATACTCCTTTCTTTTTAGAAAAAGTCATATTGTAACAATTATACTTGATTTTTGTTCTGTTGTCAATCATTATAACAAAAATGGTCGAAATCCAGGGTATTTGTAAACAAATTTGTCTATATCTTGCCAAATCGCGCACAGTATGATATACTGAAAACAACAAGAACAACCTGTGGACTGTATCGGGGAGGGAAGGAGGGAATCCCGCAATGAAAGTCGCTTCTTTTGTAATCAGTATTACCGCCATGTGTGTCAGCATTGTTGCGCTGGTCATCGCTTGCGTCAGAAAGTATCATTGATATGAATATTTCCGGGATATGAAAAATGCGCTCTTTACGGAGCGCATTTTTCGTTATCAGTGTCTTCTTGTAAGATCAGGACGTTTGCGGCGCAGCGCTCTCCGGCGTGCTTTTTCCAGATAAACCGCTTTGAACAGAACGTAGAACAGGGCAATGACAAGACCGATAATCACACAGAGGAAAAACAACGGGCTCTTGACAACCCGTTTGATTGTCGTCAGGATGAAAAGAAATTCACTGCGGCTGATGCTGCCTTTGGTGACCAGATTCACCGAATCATAAAGCTCGTCATCATAACGGACGGTCAGGATTCCGGCGATTTGACCTTCTTTGACCGGTGCTTCTATTGTGTCTGACAACAGGATATAGTGCAGCTGTACAGCAGTGTCGATATCAATATCCTTTGGCAGGAACATTTCAATCGGCTCACTTGGCAGAAGTGTCACATAGTCAACAGAAGACGACAGAGTCACGGGGATTTCACAGATCATCGTGGTTGTGTCAACGACCGAAACAAAATCGTAGTTGTCGTAAGCCCAGTTGACCAATGTTCCACAGTCGCGGTAAGAATAGACAAAGTTTTCTTCCTCGTCGTAGTAAGACCCCATGCAGACGATAATATAAGTACATCCTTTTTTACGGATGGAAGTCACCAGGCAGTAACCGCCTTCCCGCGTATTACCGGCATTCATACCTTTTGCAAGAGAATTGTAATACTTGGTGAAGTAGTTGGTCGAGACGATGTAGTTTCTGTTGGTGATCGTTCTGGCTGTAGGACGCTTGTTGGTGGGTTCAATGACATAACTGGTTTCGGAGGACATCGCCATGAAGTTAGAATTGGAGTACGCATAGAGGGCGATTCTCAGCATATCACGGGCGGTTGTTACCATATTTTCATCATGCACACCGGTGCAGTTGGTGAAATAGGTGTTCTCACAGCCGAGCTCCCTGACTTTCTGATTCATCATATTGACAAAAGCGGTGACATTGCCTGCAATATGATAACCAAGAACACAGACGGCATCGTTGGCGCCGGGTACCAGAACCGCATAGATCAGATCACGCGCTGTCAGTTCCTCGCCGATCACAAGATTGATCGTCGTACCGCCGACACCGCTCATGGATTCTGCCGTGACCTCCAGTACCTCATCCATCCGGTTTTCATAATATTCCAGCGCAAGAAGTCCTGCGATGATCTTGACGGTGGAGGTAGGGAAGACCTTATCGTCAATATGGGAGCCGTATAGGATTTTATCCGTTTCCAGATTGTATATCAGACAGGATTTCGATGTCAGATTATCCGGCGGGGTTACGGCTTCTACCGGGACGGAAAACAAGAACATAAACGAAAAGAATACGCAGAGAAACGCCGTGAATCTTCTGCGGACAACAGGTTTTATATACATAGACCCCACCCTCCTTCTTTCTGGAAATCTTCAAGAGAACGTGAAATATCCACACGGATCTGATCGGCAAGCGCATCAAGAGACGGAAATTTTGTTTCGTTGCGGAGACGGAACCGGATACCGACACGAAGTTCCTTTCCGTAGAGATCTCCCTCATAGCCGATGATATGGGTCTCAGCGTTGAGAAGCGGCGCACTGCCGTCCTCAACCGATGGACGATACCCGATATTGGTTACACCCGGATACAGCGTATCACCGAGACGTACCGTGCTTGCATAGGTACCGACACCCGGGATCTGCATTCCGGAAAAGAATATCTGATTTGCAGTCGGAACTCCGATGGTTCTCCCCAGTTCTTTTCCGTGCAGAACCGGAAGCGAAAAGGAGTATAGCCGTCCAAGACAATCGGCAGCGCTGCGCATATCACCTGCGTCCAGAGCACGCCGGATCCTCGTGGAAGAGACGGTTTCTCCAGCGACCATCACAGGCGATACAACAGATAAGGATACTCCCGATACGGAAAGCGCACGTCCCAGCATATCAGCATTGCCCCAACCGCCTTTTCCGCAGGAAAAATTGAATCCGCAGACACAGGCTGATGCATGGCAGCGTCCGATGAGAATTTCTTTTGCAAATTCATCAACAGAAAGATCCTTCACGTCATCATATTCTTCCGTGATGACGTAACTGATGCCGCAGTCGGCATAAAGAGAAAAGCGATCTTCCTCTCACGTCAGCAGTTTCAGATGAGAGGAGAAAGGATGGGACGCAAAGGTCCAGACTACAGGAGAAGCATGGTGTGTATGGGCAAGCTGCACTGTTTTTTCAAGAAGTGCTTTGTGGCCCAGATGGACACCATCGAAATTTCCCAGTGCGCAGACCGTACCGTCCGGGATCAGTATGGAATTGTCTTGGTAAGTTAAACTGGTTTCAAGGTCGTATATGCGCATGTTGATTGATTACAGCTTCTTTCAAAAATCAGGCTCAGAATCGGATCATATAATACTATGATACCGTTTTTTTATCGTCTTGTCAAGATGTATTTTCGGATAGGATTCGGTTTTTCTATTTACTTTTTGAGAAAAATCCTGTATACTATAGAAAAACAAAACATGAAATGAGGACAGTCATGGACTTATCGTTTGCACCGACCGAGACGCAGTCGGTCTGGGATCGGATGAAAACCTGCGGGAAACCCATCGTTCTGTACGGTATGGGAAACGGCGCAGATAAAATCCTTTCCGTAATGGAAAAATATGGCATAGAGGCAGCGGATTTCTTTGCCAGCGACGGATTTGTACGCGGTCACAGTTTCCACGGGAAACGGGTACTCAGCTATTCCGAGGCAAGAGAGAAATATAAAGATATGCT
>JAKSPR010000145.1 GCA_024404655.1 Clostridia bacterium
TCAAAGCCGTGCCTTGCTCCCACGGCGTCGAAAATCGGCCGGGACCATGTGCTGTCCTCCAGCGATTTGAAACCGTTGACGGCGATGGCGCCGTCGGCAAGAGACAGATTCTTATCGGGAATGACCTTATCGGGGTTGATGACGCGCATCTCACCGAGACCTGCACAGTGCTCGCAGGCACCCATGGGATTGTTGAAGGAGAACATGCGGGGGGCGAGTTCGCCGATGGAAAAGTTGTGTTCCTCACAGGCGTAGCTCTGGGAGAAGGTCATTTCCTCTTCCATGCCGGCGGGCGGTTCGGGGAGGGAGACGATCAGATTGCCGTCTGCCAGATGCAGCGCAGCCTCCACGGAGTCGGAGAGGCGGGCGCGGATATCGGGCTTCATGACAAGACGGTCAATGACGACCTCGATGGTATGCTTCTTGTTTTTATCAAGGGATATTTCCTCGGTCAGCTCATAGAGGCTGCCGTCCACGCGGACGCGGACGTAACCGGCACGCTTGGCGTCCTCAAAGACCTTTTCGTGCATACCCTTCTTGCCCCGGACGACGGGAGCCAGAATAAGCATCTTGGTACGCTCCGGCAGGGTGCATATACGGTCGATGATCTGATCGACGGTCTGCTGGCGGATCTCTTTGCCGCAGACGGGACAGTGCGGGATGCCGATGCGGGCATAGAGCAGACGGAGATAGTCATAAATCTCCGTGACCGTGCCGACGGTGGAACGGGGGTTCTTGGAGGTGGTCTTCTGGTCGATGGAGATCGCCGGGGACAGGCCTTCGATGGAATCAAGGTCCGGCTTGTCCATCTGCCCCAAAAACATGCGGGCGTAGGACGATAAGGATTCGACGAAGCGTCTGTGTCCCTCGGCATAGATGGTATCAAAAGCAAGCGAGGACTTGCCAGAGCCGGAAAGACCTGTGAAAATGACAAGCTTGTCTCTGGGAATCGTCAGATCGACATTCTTTAAGTTATTGACGCGGACACCTTTGACGGTGAGATATTGAGAAGCCAAAGTAAAATTCTCCTTTTGGTCTTGATGGAATCGGTTATTTGACGTTTTTGAGTTCACTTATGCGGTCACGCAGGTAAGCGGCGCGCTCGAATTCCAGATGCTTGGCGGCATCCTTCATTTCCTTTGTCATTTCTTCAATGAGAGCTTCGCGCTCGGCTGCGGAAACGGGTTTCTTCTTTTCGCCTTTGCCGCGCTTGCCCTTTCCGGCGGCAGCGTTGATCTCGTCCTTGGCGCGGAGTTCGATGACGTCGCGGACGGGCTTGATGATGGTCTTGGGGACGATGCCGTGTTCTTCGTTATAGGCGATCTGCACGGCGCGGCGGCGGTTGGTCTCGTCGATGGCGGCGCGCATGGATTTCGTTATTGTATCGGCATAAAGGATGACCTTGCCCTCTGCGTTTCGTGCGGCACGGCCGATGGTCTGGACGAGGGCAGTCTCGGAGCGGAGCAGACCTTCCTTATCGGCATCCAGTACGGCGACAAGAGAAACCTCCGGCAGGTCGATACCCTCTCGGAGCAGATTGATGCCCACAAGCACATCAAAGACACCCAGACGCAGATCCCGCAGAATCTCCGTGCGTTCCATGGTCTCCACGTTATGGTGGATATACCGGACGCGGACGCGGTTGGATTCAAAATACTCGGTTAAGTCCTCCGCCATCTTGGTGGTGAGGGTGGTGACGAGGACACGTTCTCCGCGTTCGGCGCGGATGCGGATCTCGCCCAGAAGGTCGTCGATCTGGCCCGCGATGGGACGGACCTCCACTTCGGGGTCCACAAGTCCCGTGGGACGGATGAGCTGCTCAACGGTCTGTTCGGCGTGCTCCTTTTCGTAATCGGCGGGCGTTGCGCTGACGAAGACGGTCTGATTGAGTTTGGATTCAAATTCTTCAAAGAACAAAGGCCGGTTATCAAAGGCCGAGGGCAGACGGAATCCGAAGTCCACCAGATTCTTCTTGCGGGCGCGGTCGCCGCCGCTCATGCCGCGCACCTGCGGCAGGGTGACGTGGGACTCGTCGACGAACAGAAGAAAATCATCGGGGAAGAAGTCGAGAAGCGTATAGGGCGTGGAGCCGGGTTCTCTGCCGCTCATGATGCGGGAATAGTTCTCGACGCCAGAGCAGAAGCCGATCTCCCGGAGCATTTCGAGGTCGTAGCGGGTGCGCTCCTCAATGCGCTGGGCCTCAATGAGTTTGTTCTGGGCGCGGAAGAACTCCACGCGCTCCAGCATTTCATCTTCGATTTCCCCAAGGGCCCTCTCCCGCTTGTCATCGTCCACAGCGTAGTGGGTGGCGGGATAGATGGGATAATAGGTTAGGTTTTCGATGACCTCCCCGGTCACGACGTTGATGAGGGACACGCGGTCGATCTCATCGCCGAAGAACTCCACGCGGACGGCCTTATCGCCGGAGGACGCCGGGAAAACATCCACGGTGTCGCCGCGGACACGGAACTTGTCACGGGTGAAGTTGAAGTCGTTGCGGTCGTAGCTGATCCGGATCAGACGTTCGATAAATTCATCGCGCTCCATCTGCAAACCCGGCCGGACACTGATGAGCAGATTCTTATAATCCTCGGGGTCGCCGAGGGAATCTGTGCAGGAAGCGGAGGACACGATAATGACGTCCCGGCGCTCGAGTAATGACGCCGTGGCGGAGTGACGGAGCATATCAATTTCATCGTTGACCATGGAGTCCTTTTCGATATATAAATCCTTGCCGGGGATGTACGCCTCAGGCTGATAATAGTCATAATAGGACACGAAATATTCCACAGCGTTGTGGGGGAAGAACTCTCGGAATTCCGTACAGAGCTGCGCGGCGAGGGTCTTATTGTGGGCAAGGACCAGCGTCGGGCGGTTCATGCGGGCGATGACGTTCGCCATGGTAAAGGTCTTACCGGAGCCTGTGACGCCCAGCAGCGTCTGACTCTTCATGCCTGCTTCGATGCCCGCGCAGAGGCGGTCGATGGCTGCCGGCTGATCGCCGGTGGGTTTGTAATCGGATACCAGCTGAAAACGATCCACGGAATGGGTTCCTCCTGTCGGGTTCTTGGACTTTGGCAAACATTTGTTTCTTTTTCCTATTATACCACAAAAAATTTAAGATTGCAAGGCCTTTTCGGATTTTCACCTGGTGACAATTTCCGGAATAGTTACCGTCAGAAGAGCCCCAAAACACTACACATCAGGATCGGCTGCTTTGCGAAGCATGCAAGGGCGACCGCAAAGCCCTTGCCGGTCACCCCGCAAAGCACGACAACAACGCAAATCAGGCCGAGGGCAGAACCCCCGACATTACCGAATTTACAAAATCAGAAAAAAACGCGACAAAACCGAATACCCTTTCCGCGATTTCTTGACAGCCGTTTCCGGGGATGATACAATGGTGAACGAAATTTCATAGCGAAAGGATTTTATCAAGTGAAACCGAACTTTCTGAAACGTGCAGCAGCACTTCTGCTCTGCATATCCTCTTTTATGCTGTTCTCCTGTGAAAATACGGGAGGAGATACCAAAGAAACGACCCCCATCACAGCCCCCGGCAGCGAAACTGCCGCCGTCACAGTATCCGGAACGGAGACTGCGGAACCGTCCGGCCTCCAGCCCTATACCTTTGATTATGACGGCTCCCCCATCGGTACCGGGATCGGAGTCAATCCCGGACGGGTCACATGGGCATACGATGAACAGGCCTTTTTCTGGGACGGCAGAGGTTTCTGGTGGCTGACGAAAAACTTCGACGCGGAGCTTGTCAAAGGAATGATCGCCGAAACCATCCGGGGACTGGCTGGAAAAGATGACCTCTCCGCAGCCTTTGATGCACTGTTTACCGACTTCAACAAGCGTGTGAACGGCAAGGAGACCGCTTATGAACCCGGTCAGAAGATCTTCATCAAGCTGAATCTGAATGCTACGGGCAACGGTCCTGCGACCAACAACAATGCCGCCGGCTACTTCCCTTCCCCCGTCACCATCAAGGCGCTTCTGGAGCTGCTGGTGGAATACGGCATTGCACCCTCCGATATTGCGGTCGGCGACCCTTCCCGCGTCATGCCCTCGTACGTAGAGGCACAGTGTACTTCCGGTATGCTCTCGGGCGTGGTGATCGTGGACTATGACGACAGCCCTGCAGGTGACGCAAAAGCGGATATCTCGAAGCCCGTCACATGGTCCCGTGACCTTGCGGCAGACGGCTGGAAGGATTATAACGGCAAGCCGACGGTCAACCCCACCTACTGGCCCATGGAGCTGACCGAAGCGGACTACATGATCAATCTTTTCAACCTGCGCGGACATAATCTCGCCGGGTTTACAGGCTCCGCAAAGAATCATTTCGGCACCATCATGCCCGGTTACACGGAAAAGGACGGCTCCGTCTCCTTCCCCCATGAATTCCGCACCAATCCGCCGAGCTGGGCGGGTGTCCATCATTATGTTGCCGCTGTGGACGGATTCTTTATGAATCCGGCGGAGCTGTGGGACCTGCCGAAGGTGCCCATGGGTTCCTATTCGGTCCTGGTCGATCTGCTTTCCAACCGGGACGCGGGCGGAAAGACGTTCCTTTATCTCTGCGATGCGCTGGCGGCGACGGTCCATCAGGGTTCCACGCTGACGCCGGATGAAAAGTGGTATTCTGCGCCTTTCGGGGACGGGAACAGTGCCGGATGGACAAATTCCTTCTTTGCCTCCCAGGACCCCATCGCCATCGACTCCGTCTGCCTTGACTTCCTGCGGGGCGAGCAGGCTGCGGCAGAGGCTCGGGGCAATAAAAAATGGGATCAGGTCATCCCGGCGGACGGCACGGCGGAGAACTATCTGATCGAAGCGGCTCTTGCCGACAATCCCCCCTCCGGCACGGTCTATCAGGACGGTTACGGAAATCCAGTCGGATCCCTCGGTGTCCATGAGCGGTGGAACAATGCTTCTGACAAGCAGTACAGCCGGAATCTGGGCAAAGACGAAGGCATTGAGCTGATCTCCGTGGGCGGACGGTGAGTATGGGCAGCACATTCATCCGGGAAACGATCAGCTGGTTTGCAGCGTTTTCCGACCCGTTTTTCCTCCGTTCAACGCTGAAAGACTATTTTGCAGACATTCTCACTTATCTTGTTCAGCTTTTCCCCTATGTGGTGCTGGGCTGCTTCCTCGGAGAGTTCTTAAAATTCACCTCATGGACGAAGCTGATCTTCCGGTTTACAAAGAAGCATACAGCGCTGTCGATCATCAGTGCGGCGGTATTGGGAATTCTCTCCCCGCTCTGCACCTACGGAACGGTTCCGGTGCTGATCGCCCTGTTTCACGGCGGGGTCTCCTGTGCGCCGCTGATCGCGTTTCTGGCGGCATCTTCCATGATGAACCCGCAGCTTTTCATCATGACCGTCGGTGGGCTCGGATGGGTAATCGCACTGCTGCGGCTGCTGTGTATTTCCGTCTTTTCCCTGCTCTGCGGATTTTTAACGCTCCTTCTGCCGGAAACCTTTGTGGTGCGGGACAACATCCGCGCCCGGAAAGCCGATCCCGCTCCCATTGAAAACCGTCCGGCGAAAACCTTTACGTGGAAAAAGTATCTTCACGATGTGTTTCACAATCTGCTGTTTGTAGGCCGCATGATGCTGATCGGCATTGCCATCGCGTCCTTTGTGGATATGCTGCCCATGGCGCTTTTATTCGGAGAGATCGACACGAGCACCCCGGTGGGGATTCTCTTTGCGGCGGCAGCGGGTATTCCCGTCTACGCCTGCGGCGGCGGTACGATCCCGCTGATCCGTTCTCTGCTCGATCAGGGCATGTCGCGTGGGAGCGCGCTTGCGTTTCTGACCGTAGGTCCGGCGACACGGATCACCTCACTCTCGGCTGTGGCGGCGATCTTCAAGAAGCGGTTTCTGCTCTGTTATGTGATCGTTCTGCTGATTTTTTCGGTTCTGGCCGGGCTTTTATTCGTATAACGCAAAAAGCATCTGCTCCGGCAGGTGCTTTTTTCTGCAAAAAATTGACAATCCGACGCAAATATGATATAGTTATACATAGAAAAACATAGAAAAACAAAGGAAAGTATACGGCTATGAAGCTGCGGAACATGACGGCGCTTTACATTCAGCGGGGGGAAGAACTCCTGCTTTTATACCGTATCGGCTCCCGTGTGGTTTCCCCCTCCTATTGCGGCATCGGCGGGCATTTTGAAAAAGAAGAGCTGAATGACCCCGAAGCCTGTGTGCTCCGGGAGGTCTTTGAGGAAACGGGGATCACGGAGGACATGTTATCCGGTCTTTCCCTGCGGTATCTCGCACAGCGGAACAAAAAAGGGGAGATCAGGCAGAACTACTATTTCTTTGCGGAGCTAAAACCGGGGTGTGGGGTCTCTATGGCATGTACGGAAGGGACGCTTTCGTGGATGCCGCTTGATTCCCTTTTATCCCTTGAAAGGCCGTACTCGGCAAAAGCGGTGCTGCGGCACTGGCTGGAGGTCGGGCGGTATGATGACAAAATCTACGCCTGCGCTTCTGTGAAGGATGAATGCGTCTTCACGGCATTGGAAGAATTTTAGGGAGGTTCTCTTATGAGTGTCTGCACCCTGATCGCCGCGGATTGTCCGCTTGCGAAGGTAGCCCCGGAAAAAGACTATCCGGTCGATATCAATCTTGATACCGGAGAAATCCATGACGGCGGGGAGGATGACAATTTCTATCTGACGCCCTACCCCGATATTTCCTTTTGCTCGGACAAAGCATACGGGGTCACCCTTGAATGGAATTATACGCCGGGACGGGCAAAACGGGTGATTTCCTACATCCGGGATATCGTGGAACGTGCCGGTTCCGCCGAGCTGATCCGGGCATGGCTTGACTATTTCTATGACAATTTTGACGAGCGGCCGATCTATAAAAGGCAGGAGATCCGGGTCGTCGACCTGACGGAAGAGATGCTGAAAGCGCTGGATGAAGCCGATCCGTGGAGCGGACGGGACCGGATGCGTCCCGTCTTTACCTGTCTGCGCATCACACAATAAACGATAAAAACAAAAGCAGGAGAAACGGTTTTCGTTTCTCCTGCTGATTTCTTTGTTTGGGAAGATCAGAACAGATCCTCGCAGACCTCTTCCAGGCAGTACTTGG
>JAKSPR010000146.1 GCA_024404655.1 Clostridia bacterium
TGGGCTCAAGCGAGGCCGAGGGCCGCTACAACGGGGAGCGTGTCTACGGCGGGCTCTATGCTGGCGGTAAACACGACAACAACGCCGACGGTGCCGCATACGAATACTCTCTTGGTCTGAACGGTCTCGGTGCCTGTGCGACCCAGTATTCTTCCGAATACATGCACGTCACCTCCTATAATAACGGCAAGGTCTACCATATCGAATTTGCAAAAGGCGAACCTGCGACGGAGCTTTCCATCCGTGAACCCGATAAAAAGGAAAAAGGACGGACCGGTACCATCATCCGCTGGAAGCCGGACCTCGAAGTCTTTACCGATATCGCCGTCCCGAGAGAAAATCTGGAAACGACCCTGCGCAAGCAGTCCATTGTCAACGCCGGTACTTCTTTTGTATTCCGCTGGGAAAAAGAGGATGGTACCTTTGACGAAACGGTCTATCTCTATGAAAACGGCATCATTGATTATGTCGGTGAACTTGCCGGCGGCGCTTCCCTGACGCCTCCTGTTCTTTGGAATCTGGAGACCCGCGGCCGTGACCGTGAGGGCAAGCCCGAATACAAGCTGGAAGCGCATGTATCCTTCTGCTTCTCAAATTCGTTCAATCTTCTTGAATATTATCACAATTCCAGTTTTCTGGAACACGGCGGTTCTCCCGATAAAGCGGTGCGTTCCGCATTCACTTTTGCCATTGACAAATATCTGAAAACCACCGGAAAATACAATAAAAATGAGGCAAAGATCACCTTTGCGGATATTGAAGACTGTCTGATTCTGGTCATCAACTCGTTCTCCACCATTGCATCTTACGCAAACCAGACAAAGAAAGCGATTACCAATACTTTCATCGCCGAAGCGCTGACCGATTTCATGAAGCAGCAGCTGGAAATCTACTTTACGGAAAACCCAATCGATGCGGACAAGATCTGCGGTCAGGTTCTCGTCAACAAGCGCTCCCGCGAGACTGCGGAAAATACCCGACTGAATCTGAAAAAGAAGCTGGGCGGCTCTATGGATATGACGAACCGCGTTGAAAAGTTCGTCTCCTGCCGCTCCAAGGAACCCGACAGACGGGAGCTTTATATCGTAGAGGGCGATTCCGCCTGCACATCCACAAAGCTCGGCCGTGACGCGGAATTTCAGGCGATCATGCCCGTCCGCGGCAAAACCCTGAACTGTCTGAAATGCTCCTATGACCGTATCTTCAAAAGTGACATCATCTGCGACCTGATCCGTATCATCGGCTGCGGTGTGGAGCTGAAAACCAAACTGAAATCCGATATGGTGCCTTTTGATCCGGAAGCACTGCACTGGTCCAAGATCATTATCTGTACCGATGCCGATGAAGACGGATATCAGATCCGCACGCTGATTCTCACCATGTTTTACCGACTTCTGCCGTCTCTCATCAAGATGGGCAGGGTCTATATCGCAGAATCTCCCCTGTTTGAGATCATCAACAAGGACAAGAGTTATTTTGCCTACAATGAGGAAGAAAAGGAGCAGATTCTCGCTTCCCTCTCTGGCAAGAGCATCGTCCAGCGTTCCAAAGGTCTCGGCGAAAACGAACCTGATATGATGTGGCAGACGACCATGAATCCGGCAACCCGCCGTCTCATCCGTGTAGAGCCTGCAGACGAAGCGCAGACTATGCTGATCTTTGATACCCTGCTCGGTGAAGACCTCCCCGCGCGCAAGGAATTCATTGCACTGCACGGGTTTGAGTACGTTCAGGACGCAGACCTCTGAGATAACATCAGCCGAAAGGATTTAATCAAACATGGCAAAGAAAAAGTCAAATACGCCGCTGCCTGAGGCTGCTGAGCGTGAACCTGTGATCACCCTCCAGCCGATCACAGAAACCATCGAAAAAAACTATATGCCCTATGTCATGACGGTCATTATCTCCCGTGCGATTCCCGAGATTGACGGCTTCAAGCCATCTCACCGGAAGCTGCTTTACGCCATGTACGATATGGGACTTCTGAATAATGCACCCTATACCAAATCCGCAACGGTCGTCGGTAAAGCAATGCATCTGAATCCCCATGGTGATGGTGCCATCTATGAAACGTTGGTTCGTCTGACCCGCGGTAATGAAGCGCTTCTGCATCCGTTCATTGATTCCAAGGGTTCTTTTGGTAAGGTATACAGCCGCGATATGGCTTATGCGGCTTCCCGTTATACTAATGTTCGTCTTGACCCGATCTGCAATGAAATCTTCCGCGGCATTGAGAAAAATGCGGTGGATATGGTTCCTAACTACGACAATACGACGACGGAACCGGTGCTTCTGCCCACATCTTTCCCCAATGTTCTTGTTTCCCCGAATATCGGTATTGCTGTCGGTATGGCCAGCAACATCTGTTCCTTCAATCTTGCAGAGATCTGTGACGGTACATCGGCTTTGCTTTCCGATCCTAAAATGGACCTCAATGCGTTCATGGACATCGTGAAAGCACCGGACTTCTCAACAGGCGCATCACACCTGTATACCCGGGCAGACCTGAAAGAACACTACCGCACCGGACGCGGCTCCTTCCGCCTGCGTGCAAGATACTCTTATGATAAAAAGGAGAACTGCATCGACATTCTGCAGATCCCCTATTCTACCTCACTGGAAGCCATCATGAAGCGGCTCTCCGATCTTGTCAAGGAAGGCAAGCTGAAAGAGATCACCGATTTCCGTGATGAGATCGACGTAAACGGCTTCAAGCTGACGATCGACCTTCGCCGCGGTACCAATCCTGAACTTCTCATGAAGAAGCTCTATAAGCTGACGCCTCTGGAAGATGAATTTGCCTGCAACTTCAACATTCTGATCGGCAATGCACCGCGTCAGATGGGCGTTATGGAAATTCTCGGTGAGTGGATCAAATTCCGGATCGGCTGTATCCGCAGAGAACTTACCTTTGATCTGGAAAAGAAGAAAGAAAAACTGCATCTGCTCCTGGGTCTGGGCAAGATCCTTCTGGATATCGACAAAGCCATTGCAATTGTAAGAGGGACAGAAAACGATAATGACGTTGTCCCGAACCTGATGAAAGGGTTCTCCATTGATAAAGTTCAGGCAGAATACATTGCTGATATCAAGCTGCGCAATCTGAACCGAGAATACATCATCAACCGCATCAAGGAAATCGAAGATCTCCAGAAAGAGATTGCCGATCTGGAAGCAACGATTGCAAGTGATACGCGCATCAAGAAAGTCATTGCAAAGCAGCTGAAAGAAGTCAAAACAAAGTACGGAAAGCCCCGTGTCACGCAGCTTGTCTACGATGAAGATATCGAGGAATACGATGAGGAAGAACACATTGAAAACTTCCCTGTCAAGCTGATCTTCTCCCGTGAAGGTTACTTCAAGAAGATCACCATGGCCTCTCTGCGCGGCAATGACGAGCAGAAATTCAAGGACGGCGACAGTCTGCGTTCCGAAGAAGATTCCGAGAACATAAACGAGCTTCTGTTCTTCTCCGACAAAGCACAGGTCTATAAAGCGAAGGTCTCCGACTTTGAGCCTGCCAAGGCTTCGGTCCTCGGTGATTATGTTCCCGCAAAGCTGGGCTTTGACAGCGGTGAGCGCTGTATCGCCATGAAGAGCTTCCGGAATCTGGATGAGGACCGCGGCACCTTTGTATTCCTCTTTGAAAACGGCAAGGGCGTTCAGATTCCTGCTTCTGCTTATTCAACGAAATCCAACCGCCGTAAGCTGACCGGTGCCTATTCCGATGCGTCCCCCTGTGTCGGCATCTTCTATCTTGCAGACGGTGAAAACAAGGATATTCTGATGCTTTCCTCTGCAAACAAGGGCATTGTGTTCTCTTCTTCCCTCATTCCTGTCAAAACGACCCGTTCTTCTGCCGGTGTTGCTCTGATGACACTGAAAGCAGGCATGACCGTTACTGCTGCGGAAACCGATTTTGCCGGGAAGCTCCCGGAGAATGTACGGCTGAAAAAGACCAAGCTGCCATCCGCCGGTACTTCGCTCCCCGATGATTTCAGTCTTTAATACCCACTTTACTCTCTATACGAAAAAGTCAAGGAGGCAAATATCATGAAAACCCGTACCCGTATCATTCTCTGTGCAATCGCACTTACCCTTACGCTGATCATCGGAGTCTTTGCTGCTGCAGCCGCAAATGAAACCGATTATCAGGGTTCTGATCTTCCTGTTTCCGAAAGCTATGTGATCCGTGTTCTGCGTGATCTGGAAGCAAGACTGAACGGAAAAATCGATACTGTGGCAAATGATCTTGCAAAGTACAAGGAAGAAAACAAGACTGCCGCTCCCGCGGAAAGCAAGCCTGCGGAGACCACTCCCGCTGCACCCGCAGAAGCGCCTGCAGTCTCTATGGATTATGAGGTACTCTGCTTAAAGAAGGGCCAGACCCTGACAGGTTCCTGCGAGCTGATCCTCCGTTCCGGCAAGGCTGAAGCCGTTTGCCCCGGTGCAAACGGTATCGCTGATCTGACGGTCGGCACGGATATTGCTGATAAAGCGGAGATTTCCCTCAACCATCTTCTGCTGATTCCCCGTGATGACGGACGCGGTCTCACCGTTCTTTCCGGCGAGGCTTATGTCATGGTCCGCGGAACCTATCACATTGCAGACTGATTTTTGTCTCTTTTTCCCTTCCGCGATCAAAGTGCTCTGTGATCTGCGATCCAAGCGTAAAGAAAGGATGAATCCATAAATGAGCGAACCGAAGAAAAAGAAAACGTATGCAGAAAAACAGGAAACCCTGCGCAAGGTCTTCTGCCTTGTTATGGCGATCCTCATGCTTCTCGGTGTGCTTGCGGCTGTGATTCCCTACATCGGGATATCCGCTCACGCACTTGACACACCGGAACTCCAGCTGGACGAAGTTCCCGCGGATACTGCAGAAACCAAGGAGCCTCTCAAAGGGCTCCTTCTGCGTATCGGGCTGATGTTCGGCTCCGGCGTCACTCCCAGTTATGCGATTTCGGCACCGAACGGATTTGTTTTCGGTTCCGTCGACAATGAAACCGACCTCTTCACGCCGTATTTTGAGGCCCCCGATGCCTCTGCTGTGATCTGTCAGGATGCCAATCTTGCCATTGACGAAAACAAAAATTACGCACCCGGAAGCCGGAATGTTGTCATCGGCGGTTATCATCTGGAACTGAACGGCAGCTATCAAACCGCCGAAGAGATTCAGCATGCAGTCGGTGAGATCAATGAAAAACTGACAAAGCAGGGGATCCGTTCTTCCCTGATCTATGCGTTCCCTGCCTATAAGAACGGGGAACTGGTTATCCGGATCGGTGACTTCGGTTCTACGGAAAATGCGTCCAAGCAGATTCCGCTCCTTAAAACCGCGCTGAATATGGATATGACAGCGGTTGCACCCTCCTCCATCGGTCTGACGGTGTTATCTCCTGCCACCAACCTGATTTTGTTTGAGTATTCCGCAAAAAATGCAAAACTCGGTATGAGTGCAAGACCTTCTTCAAACGGTACGAAGAACGTCATTACGACTCCGGTCAAGAATACCTACGCGGGTGTATTTGTCCTTGATAAATATAATAACGGGATTTCCGTTTCCAATCTGCTGGAAATCGACGACTATGTAGCAGGGGTTCTTCCCTACGAGATCAACAACGGCTGGAGCTATGAAGCGCTGAAAGCTTTTGCTGTGATCATCCGTTCCTATGCCCTTGCAAATCTTGATAAGCATAATTCCTATGGCTTTGATCTCTGCAACGGCACGGAATGTCAGGCCTATCTCGGTACCAAAAACATCAATGACGCAGTCCGGCGTGCTGTCAGCGAGACAAGCGGACTTGTCATTACATATCACGATGTGATTTGTCAGACCGTATATTCCGCGGTAACAGGCGGCTGTACTGTCGATATTGAGCAGATCTGGAACGGACGGTCCTATCCTTATCTGCGCGCTGTTGCTACTCCGTGGGAAGATTATGCGTCCCACACCTATGGTAAATGGACAACCACTGTTTCCGGTTATGAGCTCTATACATATCTTGTCGGAAAAGGCTACTCAGCGTTGAAAGGTTCTGTTGCGGATGTTAGAATTCTGGAACTTGCCAACAATTCCACTTACGTCTACCGGCTCGGCATCACGGATATCTACGGAAACTCAATCACCCTGAAAGGAACGGATGTTATCCGCACGACCCTGGGACGCTATCTGAAAAGCGCTAACTTCACGGTCGGCCACAACAATCTGATTCCGGTTCTCGATCGTCCTGCGGTGGTTCTGACTGCTGACGGTGAGAAAACGATCCCTGTTGAAGAAACAGACAAGAAAAAGACCATTCAGGTCATGACCGCTGACGGTGTCAAGACCATTGACGCTGAAACAGGACTGGAAGTTCTGCAGGCAGACGGCACGACAAAGACCTTCGGCGAAGGCAACTACGATCTGCCCGAAGAAGATCTGGAAGCGCTGAAGAAAGCCGGATCCAACTTTGTATTCTTCGGCAAGGGCTGGGGTCACGGCGGCGGTATCAGCCAGTGGGGTGCCAAGAATATGGCAGAATCCGGTGCATCCTGGGATGAGATCATCCATGCTTATTTCACCGATGTTGAAATCAAACCGATTTCCGATCTGAACAAGTGAGGCTTTTTCTGTGAAAGATGTTTTGCTGATTTCAGCGGACGCTCTGTTTTCTGCAATGCTGGCGGGGGAACTGCGGTCATTTGCCGGTACTGTTGCGGTCCGTCCTTCCCTGACAGTCCAGCAGCTGGATGATTTCTGCGAAACCGTCCATCCCGGACTGCTCATCCTTGATCTGGATGTGGAGTATAGTCAGTTTGAAAGGATCCTCGGGCGAACTGTGGAACAAAAACTGCCGGTCATCGTCTTTGGCTATCCTGAATCCGAAGCAATGACAGCAGAAAAGCAGAGATTCTATGACAGCGATATCAACCGTTATGTCTTTGTGCGTCCGTTTCTTATGAATCAGTTTTTATACTGTGCCAAAGAACTTCTGCGCGGGGACGAAACCGAGCGCGAAACCGTCAGAGAAACTCCTGCCATGAAAATGAAGCAGCACTGCCCGGCTGATGATATCCACATCAGTGAAGACGCTCATATTGTCCGCTACAAAAATGATCCCATTGTGCTGACGCGCACGGAGTACGA
>JAKSPR010000147.1 GCA_024404655.1 Clostridia bacterium
TCGCTTCGCGGTGAAATTGCGCCTGCGGCGCAGTGTGAAGTTACAATGGGAGAAATCCAAATACGAAATAACGGCATCTGCTAATATAAGGAAAAGGAAAAGAGGAAAAATCATGGAACTCTGGGATATCTACGACAAAGACCGCGCATTGAAACCCGGCGTCATCGTCCGCGGTACGGATATGAAACCGAACGACTACCATCTCGTCGTCAGCGTATGTGTTTTCAATCGAGAACACAAAATGCTCATCCAGAAGCGCCAGCCGTTCAAGACAGGATGGCCGGGCATGTGGGATATCACAGCAGCGGGAAGCGCTGTAGCGGGAGAAAACAGCGCCATGGCAGCCGGAAGGGAGCTTTTTGAGGAGGTCGGCATCAAGCACGACTTTTCAGAGCTCCGCCCTTATTTTACGATGAATTTCCGGCATGGCTTTGATGATTTCTACCTCATCGAAAAAGAAGTTGACGAAACCGCACTGACACTCCAGAAAGAGGAAGTCGAGCGCGTCACGTGGGCAGATGAGGAGACCATCCTTTCCATGATCGACGGAGGTACCTTCATCCCGTATTATAAAGACCTCATACGTCTTATCTTCCACATGGGGCCGGAGCTCGGCGCACATACAAGATAATACGATCATAAAAAAAGCAGTTTATGTCGCCAATCATGGGGAACATAAACTGCTTCACTTTTATTTTTCAAAACAATCGTAGGCTTCGAGGATCCCTTTTCCGATCTCATAGAGCATCCCGATCGCGGCACGCTTCATGGCTGCCGTCGCCCCGGGAATCTTCGCTTTGTCACCGGAGAATGCATTCCGATAGTTTGGCCAGCTTCCGGCACGGGAAAGAACATTGTCACATTCAAAGGTGAAATATCCGCCCCGGCTGACAAATCCGCTGTCAAAGAGTCCGCGCATGACGGAATCCACATCCAGCGTTCCCATGAAGGGCGCAAGATGATCGTCTGTGCGGCCCATATTGTCCTGAATGTGTACTGCCCGCAGATCGTCTCCTAGAGCGATCAGATCGCCGTACTGATCGGGATTCTGCATGTTCGCATGTCCCACATCCCAACAGGCATGCAAGAGCGGATGGCTGCAGTACCGGATGAAATCCGACATCTCTTTGCCGGTCATGAAGAAGTACTGCCCGCCCATGTTCGCGTGAGCACTGTTCTCAATCAGCACATTGACCCCGTGCTGTTCCATTGCGGGATATAGTGCTTCGTAGAACTTCCGGTTCGCTTCAAAATAAGCAGCTTCTCCGTCCGGATAACGGTAATCCCAGGAGAACCCGGAATGTACGACGATGTTCCTGATGCCGAGATAGCCGCAGGCCTCGATGGAACGGATGTTGCCTTTCACAACCGTGTCAAAATCCTCTTTTTCGGAAAACGGATTGTTGCCGGGGGAGTGCGCCTGCACAAAGTCAAAGCCGAGTGCCTCCGCCGCAGCGCCAGCCGCCTTTACTTCGTCCATCCAATGCTCTCCCATAAAAGGAGACCCCGCATAGATGGCATTGTAAAAGCTGTAGTCAAGATGTGTAAAGCCGGTACCCTCATACATCCGCACCGCACCCGCCGCATCCGGCGCAAAGCGTAAAAAATCTCCGATGGTCGTTGCCAGTTTCATTTTGTGTCATCCTTTCCGAAACTCTTTTCTGTCTTCATTATAGCAATTCTCACCGCGTTTGTCAATACGAAAAAAGAAACAAAGTGAGCACCTGCCGGATAGCAGGTGCTCACGCGTGATATTCATTTATTTCTGCCCGTAATACGCATGTTCTCCGTGTTTGCGGAGATAATGCTTATCAAGCAGCGTCTGCTGCATCGGACCTTTTCCGGGATTCAGCATCATGGCATGGAAATCCATGAACGCTACTTCTTCCAGAACCACCGCATTGTGGACAGCTTCCATCGGGTCAGCGCCCCACGCGAAGGGACCGTGGCTCATGACAAGAACCGCGGGAATTGCCGCAGGATCCTTCTCTGCAAAGGTCTCGATGATGACCGTACCGGTTTCCTTCTCATAAGCGCCATTGATCTCCGCATCGGTCATGGGACGGGTGCAGGGAATGTCACCGTAGAAATAGTCGCCCTGGGTGGTACCCATAGCGGGGATCGCCATACCGGCCTGTGCAAAGGTGGTCGCCCAGCGGGAGTGCGTATGCACGATGCCGCCGCACTTCGGAAAGGCTTTGTAGAGCTCCAGATGGGTCGGCGTATCGCTGGAGGGCTTCCATTTGCCTTCCACGACTTTTCCGTCGAGGTCGACAACGACCATGTCATCCACCGTCATGCCGTCATAGGAGACCCCGGAGGGCTTGATGACCACAAGACCGGATGCCCGGTCGATGCCGGAGACGTTGCCCCATGTAAAGGTGACAAGACCGTGTTTCGGCAGGAGCAGATTGGCTTCCAGTACCTCTTTTTTCAGTGCTTCCAGCATGAAAACTGCCTCTTATGCGAAGGGATTCTCGGTCGGGTAGGGCAGAGATGCCGGCTGGTTGTAGGCAATGTCCTTGATGCCGAGGAAGCGGAAGGTGTCAAACAGCGCCTTGCCGTAGTGACCGAAGGCAACGGCACCGTGGTGCGGATAACGCTTCTCGATCAGAACGTGACGGTAGAAACGTCCCATTTCCTTGATGGCGAAGATACCGATACCGCCGAAGGAACCGGTGGCAACAGGAAGAACTTCACCCTCTGCGATGTAGGAACGGAGATCGCCGTTGGAATCGCACTGCAGACGGTAGAAGGTGATGTCGGAGGCTGCAATGTCGCCTTCCAGCGTGCCGCGGGTGAAATCGGGCTCGCTGTCCTTGGGCTCAAGCAGTCTGTGCTGGATCAGCTGATACTTGACGGCACGGTCAGCGCACATCTTGCAGCTGGGAGTGTTGCCGCAGTGGAAGCCCATGAAGGTGTCGGTCAGCTTGTAATCGAACTTGCCCTTGATGGATTCGTTGTAGAGGGAAGCGGGAACGGAGTTGTTGATATCGAGCAGGGTCACAGCGTCAGCAGAGATGCAGGCGCCGATGTACTCGGAAAGCGCACCGTAGATATCGACCTCGCAGGAGACCGGAATACCGCGGGATGCCAGACGGGAGTTGACGTAGCAGGGCTCAAAGCCGAACTGCTCCGGGAATGCGGGCCAGCACTTGTCAGCAAAGGCGACAAACTGTCTTGCACCCTTGTGTGCTTCTGCCCAGTCAAGGAGGGTCAGCTCAAACTGTGCCATGCGGGCAAGCAGCGTGGGATAGTACTTGCCTTCGCCCATCTCGTTCTTCATATCCTCGCAGACTTCGGGAATACGGGGATCGTTTGCATGTGCCTTGTAGGAGACCAGCAGGTCCAGCTCGGAGTTCTCTTCGATCTCAACACCGATTTCGTAAAGACCCTTGATGGGCGCGTTGCAGGCGAAGAAGTCCTGGGGACGCGGACCGAAGGTGATGATTTTCAGATTCTTGACGCCGATGACCGCACGGGCAACGGGAACGAAGTCCGCGATCATGGCAGCGATGTCGTCAGCGGTGCCGACGGGGTAGGAGGGAATGTAGGCCTGCAGATGGCGCATGCCGAGGTTGTAGGAGCAGTTGAGCATACCGCAGTAAGCATCGCCGCGTCCGTTGATCAGGTCGCCGTCGCCTTCGGCTGCGGCAACGAACATGCAGGGACCGTCAAAGTTCTTTGCGATCAGAGTTTCGGGGGTCTCGGGACCGAAGTTGCCGAGGAATACGACCAGCGCGTTGCAGCCGGCAGCATTGACGTCAGCAACAGCGGCGATCATGTCCTTTTCGTTTTCGACGGTGACAGGGCACTCGTAAAGCTCACCCTTGTAAGCTGCCTTGATGGCAGAACGGCGGCGTTCGGAGAGCGCAATGGGGAAGCAGTCACGGGAGACGGCAATGATGCCTAATTTGACTTCGGGGATGTTTTTCATGATATATGTTTCCTTTCCGGTATTTTTGTCAAGAATTAAAGGGTACGGAATGCTTTGAAGGTATCTTTCAGCGCCGGATAGAGCAGACGGAATTTTGCGTACTGCGCTTCATACCGCGCGGAGATTTCGGGATCGGGTCTGATGACGTCCGTCACACGGGTCAGAGCCGCTGCACAGTCACGGACAGAGGAGTATGCGCCGCAGGCGACCATCGCCAGCATCGCACCGCCGTAGCCGGGGCCTTCTTCGGTCAGCGGAATCTCAAGGGAGATGCCGAGCACGTTTGCGATGATGGTTCTCCAAAGGGGAGATTTCGCACCGCCGCCGCAGAGCTTGCTTGCGCGGATGTCAAGACCAAGAGACTTTGCGACTTCAAAGGAATCGCGGATGGCAAAGGCAACGCCTTCTAACACCGCCTGAACCAGATCCTGACGGCTGGAATCCATGCTCATGCCGATGAACGCGCCGCGTGCGTCCGTGTCGTTGATGGGGCTGCGCTCGCCCATGAGATACGGTAAGAAGTAAACGGGATTGCAGCCCAGCTTATCAGCGGTGATGCCGGCCTGCTCAGCCGCATAGTCGTCGGTGTGCAGGATCTCTTCGCACAGCCACTTGTTGCAGGAAGCAGCGGAGAGCATGCAGCCCATCAGGTGATAGCACCCGTCCGCATGGGCAAAGGCGTGCAGAGCGTTGTTGGGATCCACGCCGAACTTGTCGGAGGAAATAAAGACCGTGCCGGAGGTGCCGAGGGAGATATTGCACACCCCGTTGCCGACGGTTCCGGTACCTACGGCTGCCGCCGCATTATCACCGGCACCTGCCGCAACCTTCACACCGGCTCCGAGACCAAGAAGTTCTGCGATTTCCGGCAGGACTTCGCCTACCGCATCGCTGCTCTCAAAGAGCGCGGGCATCTGATCTTTGGTCACATGGCAGATGGACAGCATTTCATCGGACCAGCACTTGTGCTCCACGTCCAGAAGCAGCATGCCGCTGGCGTCGGAATAATCACAGCAGTGAACGCCGGTCAGCTTATAGTTGATGTAGTCTTTGGGCAGCATGATCTTTGCGATCTTTGCAAAGTTTTCGGGCTCGTTGTGCTCGACCCACAGGACCTTCGGTGCCGTGAAGCCCGCAAAGGCGATGTTTGCCGTCAGCGCAGAGAGCTTGTTCCGACCGATCTCATTGTTGAGATAGTCCACTTCAGCCGCCGTTCTGCCGTCGTTCCAGAGGATCGCAGGACGGATGACGTTGTCGTCCTTGTCCAGAATGACAAGACCGTGCATCTGACCGCCGCAGCCGATACCCGCAATGGAGGAGGCATCCGTGCCGCTGATCAGCTCTTTTACGCCGGAGACCACAGCGTCCCACCAGTCCAGGGGGTTCTGCTCCGACCATCCGGGATGGGGGAAGTACAGGGGATAGTCACGGGAGACCGATTTCAGAATGGCACCGTCTCCGTCCACAAGCAGCAGCTTCACGCTGGATGTACCGAGATCAATGCCGATATATTGCTTTTTTTCAGCTTTCATAGGAAATAATCCTTTCTTGCTTTCATTATTTCAAGTATATCATAAAACCCGTTTCTTTTCAATAGCCAAAATCGGAAAGGATGCGACAGAACATGAATTTTCTGTGATATTTTGCAAACCTCTTGACAAACAGAAATAATTATGATATCATTGTGATATCAACAATACAGTTGATGGAAAGGATGGTATCCATTACCATGAACGAAAAAATCTTATCAACAAAGAAGAACGGCATGGCGATGCTGTTCACCGGCATCCTTCTTTATCTCGTCGGCTTCGGCGCGGTCATCTTCGGCGGCGTCATGCTGGACAGCGATGAAACGGTCGTCCCCGGCGTGATCGTCTTCGTCCTCGGTCTTATCTGGCTCTGCATCGGCTGGATCCCCTTCCTCGGCTTAAAAATCATGAAGCCGCAGGAGGCGCTGGTCCTGACCCTGTTCGGTAAATACATCGGCACGCTGAAAAACGAGGGCTTTTTCTGGGTCAATCCCTTCTGTCAGGCCGTCAACCCCGCTGCAAAGACCCGTCTTTCCCAGAGCGGAGACGTGGACGGCGCAGGAAAGTCCGCCCTTGTGGTGAATACCGGTGCAGGTACCGCCAATGTTTCTGCGGAAATACTGAGCAAGAAGATTTCCCTCAAGATCATGACCCTCAACAACAACCGTCAGAAGATCAACGACTGCCTCGGCAACCCCGTGGAGATCGGCATCGCCGTCACATGGCGCGTGGTCGATACCGCAAAGGCCGTCTTCAACGTGGATAATTTCAAGGAGTATCTCTCCCTGCAGTGCGACACCGCTCTGCGCAACATCGTCCGCCTCTATCCTTATGACGTCGCGCCCAACGTTGATACCACCGGCGACGGTGTAGCTGACGAGGGCAGCCTCCGCGGCTCTTCCGAGATCGTTGCCGCCCGCATCCGCGATGAGATCCAGGAGCGCGTCAACGAAGCAGGTCTTGAGATCGTCGAGGCCCGCATCACCTACCTCGCGTACGCCCCCGAAATCGCCGCCGTCATGCTGCAGAGACAGCAGGCCAGCGCCATCATCGACGCCCGCAAGATGATCGTCGACGGCGCCGTCGGCATGGTCGAAATGGCCCTTGACCGCCTTGCCGAGAAGCACACGGTGGAGCTTGACGAGGAACGCAAGGCCGCCATGGTCTCCAATCTGCTGGTGGTCCTCTGCGGCAACCAGAACGCACAGCCCGTCGTCAACTCCGGTTCCCTCTATTGATATGGCAGAGGAAAAAGGAAAGAAGCAGATCCCGCTGCGCCTGTCCGCAAAGCTCTATGACGCCCTCGCTGCCTGGGCGGAGGATGACTTCCGCTCCGTCAACGGACAGATCGAATATCTGCTCACCGAATGTGTGCGCCAGCGGAAAAAGAACGGCAAGTACATCTCCGAGGATATCGACAAACCCCTTGATCTTGATATGAATGCTTTCAAAAAGGGAGAATAAACGCATGAATATCATCCTCGCCTTCGATAAGTTCAAAGGCTCCATGACCTCCGTAGAGGCAGCCAGGGCCGCAGCCGACGGCATCCGTGCCGCAGGCTGTGAAGCGGCGCTGTATTCCGTCCCCGCAGCTGATGGGGGAGAGGGCACCATGGAGGCCTTCCTCTCCGCCCTCGGCGGAAA
>JAKSPR010000148.1 GCA_024404655.1 Clostridia bacterium
ATCGTCAAGGTCCTTGGAATCTGCGCCGTCGATGGTGAAAATGATCTTGTCGCGGAGGTCAAGACGACCGTCAAGGGTCAGCGTTCTTGCCGCCTGAGCATCAGCGTCAGAGAGAACCTCCGGCGGAAATTCTGTGCGGATATGGTTTTCGTGCAGGATCACGTCATAGTTTGCCTGCTTTGACTGCGCATCGCCGAAAATGTGAATGATCTTGCCCGCTGCATCGGGATTTTCGGGTTTGGGGTAGCGGGTGATCTCCGCTTCCACCTTGTCGCCTTCTTTTGCGTCACCGATTTCCTGCGCGTTCAGAAGGACTTCCAGTGACAGTTTTCTGTCGTCGGGTTCGATATACCAGCGCTTCGCGCCGCGTTTGTGGAACGGGATCTCACACTGCAGCGTACCGATGACGGTTTTCAGCGCTCGTTCATTGATGCGGACGACGGAGCCTTCCGCACTTCTCAGCTCCGACGGTCTTCCGCTCTGTCCTCTGCGTGCGTCACGTGTATTGACACGAACCGTGACCCGGTCCCCGTTCATCGCACCCCCGGTGCTTTCTCTGCCGATATAGAGGTCTTCCGGGTACTTATTTGTAAACGCTGGGTCCGGCGTTAAAAATCCGAAGCCTTTTGCATTGCCGCGGAAGATACCGGTCACATACCCAAGCTGCGCCGCACCGATGACATTGCCTCTGCCGGAAATGCCAAGCTCGTGGTCGTTATACATCTGCTCCAGCGTATCAAAGAACCGCTCCGGATATCCAAGATCCTCGTCCGGAATTTCAAGATCGTCGCGGACCTGTACCAGAAGTTCTTCCGCCATGCAGGCATTGTATCCCGGTGCTCCGGTGATCTCCTGCAGACGTATGCGGATATTTTCGTCAATTTTTCTTTTTGCCATTTCATTTCCCTCCTTTCAGGGAATACATCAATAAAACTTTACAGAAACCGAAGGCTGCCGCAAGCAAACCTTGCGACAGCCCCGAATTTCTATTCATTCTACGGTTTATTCAGCAGCCTCGGTTTCAGCGGGCTGGGTGTCTTCTGCTGCATCAACTGCGTCAGTAGCGGCACCTTCACTGGGAACGGTGTCGGAAGCAACAGGGGTGTTGATTGCGTCAGAGAAAGACTTGTACTGCTCAACAGCGGTATCCTGGGTAACATAGACGATAACGATCATAATGACAAAGACGACAGCAACCACAGAAGTGATCTTGGAGAGCATCTTATCAATGGTGGAACCCTTCGTCTTGCCGAAGAACGTCTCTGCGCCGCCGGCAATGGAACCGGAGAGGTTCTTTGCCTTACCGTGCTGCATCAGGACGGAAACGATCAGAAACAGTGCAATTACCAGTAAGAGAACGCCTCAAACTGTTAACATGAATAATCCTCCAAACAGATATTGAATTCGAGGCAGGACCGGCAGCCGTTTGAAACGGAATTCTCACCGATTGCCATAATTTATAAGTAATTATACCACATAAATCAAGAAAAATCAATAGGTTTACAAAATCTTTTCAAAGTTTTCCCGATATTTTTTGATGGATTCCGTCACCCGTTCCTGATTTCAGCAGTTTTCCCATCAGAACTCGAAATGATGGTAGCCGGAGCCGCAGACAACGGATTCTCCGTTCACATCCACATCCGCTGTCACGCCGAAGGGAATCTGTACCGCAAGCTGGGTCTTTCCGTAGCGCTTGGTCCAGCGGACGGAAATCTGTCCCTTGACGGTCGCAAGGACAGCCTGGGCGGAGGAAAGTTTTCCGGGATAATAAGGCTTGACAGAAACTCTTTCAAAGCCGCGTCCGGTGGGCTGAATACCGCAGAGGTACGCATAGAACCAGTAGCCGACAGCACCGTACATGGGATGATTGTGGGAGTTCATGCCGGGATTCTTCTTCAGTTCAAACCGCTCCCAGACCGTAGTAGCCTCATTCTGCAGCATATAGCCGAAGGACGGATAGGTTTCTTTCGTTAAAAGTGTGTATGCGTCGTCAATATAGCCGTATTTTGCCAGCATATCCATCATGTAGCGGGTACAGAGCTTGCCTGTGGTGAACTGATAATCCTTGTCTCTCAAGTCTTTTACCATGAGATCAGCGGCAGCCTGACGCTTGTCCTCGGGGAGAATCTCAAGCCACAGGGCAAAGGCCTGACAAGCCTGAGAACCGGAGCCGACCTTTGCATGCTCCTCATCAAACCACTTTGCAAGGAAAGCGGTACGGATCTTTTCCGCAAGCTCCGTGTAATGTGCTTCGTCCTCTTCCCTCTCAAGGATTTTTGCAAACTCAGCAAGGAGACGGCAGTTATAATAGGAATATCCGGTGGACATCAGTGTACCTTCCGTCACTGCTGAATGTGCACCGTCTTCACCGAGGCACGCATAGGCCGGGGATGCCCAGTCGCCGTAGTAGGAGTAGTCCACGATATAGTCCGTGCTGTGGGCAAGGAGACAGTCTTCCCATGCAGCGAAACCGTCAAAGGCGTCACGGATGCAGTTATAGTTGCCCGTGTGATACCAGACCTGTTTACCTGCAACCAGATAGGAGGAGCAGACCGGGTCCGCAGGAACACCGCCGAAGGAGATACGGGGACTGCAGCAGCAGAATGCGCCTTCCTCGTTCTGGGTGTCGCGGATATCCTTGATGATCTTCGGGAAGATGCGTCCGATATCGAAATTATAGGGCGTTTCCTCAAAGCGGACGGTGGCGTCGTTCATCCATGCCATACGCTCATTGCGCTGAGGGCAGTCGGTGAGAATGCCATGGATATTGGCTTTTTCGGTCTGGATAACCAGCTTCTGAATGGCATTGATCTGTGCGCTGCCGCAGCGGAATTCGCTTGCGCTCTTGATATCGGTATAAAGGGCTACCGCACGGATGCACTGGGGGTCAAAGAGCGGAATGCCTTTCAGCTCCACATAACGGAAGCCGTGATAGGTAAACTGGGGCTGCCAGGAGGTGAGGTCTCTCGGGTCACCGGAGGCAATATAGGTATCGGTCTGTTTGGCATCACGCAGGGGAGCCGTAAAGAGGAAGCCTTCCTCGTCCAACTCTTCCGCAAAGCGCAGGGTGATTTTCTGACCTTCTTTCATGCGTTCCGGCAGCAGCAGCTTTGTCACGCCTGCGATATTCTGACCGAAGTCGATGATATAAGTACCGCGCTCCGGCTCCGTAACTTCCAGCGGAGAATAGGTTTCACGGGCTCTGATGGGTTCCATTGCCATGGGACGGAGTTCTCCGCCCGGTCCCTTGTCGATCACAACGGGACGGAATTCCCCTTCCGCGATTTCTTCCTCGGTACAGGGCTGATCCCACAGAGGATCGGAAGCACCGGCATCGTAGGTCTCGCCGTCAAAGACGGAGGCTTCAGTGATCGCGCCGCGCTTCCATACCCAGCGCTCATTTGTGGTAATGCACTGCTTGGTACCGTCCTTATAGTACAGCAAAAGCATAGCATTGAGCATGGGTTTGCCCATATTTTCCGGCAGAGCGCCGCCGTTGTTGGAGAGGATGAGCGGGTCCGGATTGTTGCTCCAGCCGGGCGCAACGGCCACGCCGATGACGTTAGCGCCTTGCTGTTCAAGCAGCGCTCCTGCTTCGGGCAGAACGGCATAATAGCAGGTCTTTCTGTAATCGGAGAATGCGGGGTCCATGAAAGCATCGTCTGCATCCATGCCGTTGATGGTGATCTTATGATAACCGATACCGCAGACAAACAGGCAGGCGGTCTCCAGTTCCTTTTCCAGTTTGAAATCCCGGCGGAAGTACATGGCACCGAGCCCGGTGTCCTCATCCGCTGTGATCCACTGACCCTTCCATGCGCCGTCTCCCAGCGCTGCGCAGACGAACTGTCCGCCGAAGGCGTCGGACTCCTCGCCCTTCACATTGCGGACCTTGACATAGACATCAAGGAATTTGCCCGCCGGCAGCGGTTTGCCCGCGTATGTCACGGACTGTTCTCTGCTCTCCGTCCAGCCGGAGTGCCAGAGGACCGTCTTTCTGTCTCTTACCGTGATATCGAATGCTCTCTGACTGTCGTTGTCTGTGTCCGATACCGCAGACCATGAAAAGGTCGGGGTCTTTGTGTCTGTAATACAGAATCTTGCGTCGGAAAACATCCGTCCGCCGTCAAGGAATATTTCTCTGACTTCAATCATGATGTGGCTCCTTGTTTTGATTTTTACTTGTTAGGAATATTATACTGTGTTTGTAGGGAAATGTCAATCGGTGGGGGAAAATTCTTTGCAAAGGGTAAAGCCTGAGAGACACACTGAAGATTTCTTTGAACAGCTTCTTTACTTATTTTTTCGTTTATGATATACTATCAACAGTATCATTGATAGAAACGGAGGTATTCCAATGACTGACATCACCTATACTGTAAATCAGATCAGAGATATTGTACTGCCCATTGCAAAAAAAAACAGCATTTCAAAAGTATACATCTTCGGTTCTTATGCCCGTGGGGACGCTGATGCGTCAAGCGATATAGATCTTCGGATTGACGCCGAAAACCTTTCAGGTATTCTCGGTTTCAACAGTCTGTATTCCGATCTGGAAAATGCCCTTGACAAACCACTGGACATCGTAACAATACAATCCCTGCGTGATCATCTGGATGAACCACTGACAAGACGATTTGTCAAAAACATAAAGAAGTATGAGTGTTTGCTATAAGAGGAATAACAATTAAAGCGATATCACCATACTACAGCACATGTTGTCATATTGCAATGCCATTGAATCTCTCATTACCCGATTTGGTAAAGATCCAGACTTATTCCGATCAGATATTGCCTATCGTGATTCCGTCAGTATGAACATTTTACAGGTCGGAGAGTTATCGGGCAGGTTGTCAGAAGAATTCCGCACGCAGTCTTAAAACTCCCTGCCATGGAAAGATATGAAAAACATGCGCAATTTCTTTGCTCACAACTACATGCAGATGGACACACGGCTGATATGGCTTACTGCAATCAATGACATTCCGAAAGTGAAGGTCTTCTGCGAAAACAAGATCAGCGAATCCACCAAGACATTTTCTGATGACACCGATGATATAACCATCTGATAAATACATTATCAGATAAACTTACCATATAACAGCTCACAAATATCCGAACCAAGTTATAGGCTCGGATATTTTTGTTCTTTTTATCTTATGGATATTTCGGATCAAAACAGAATACCGCTCGATACTTCACCTCAACATCGTTTACATTACTTTGATAGATAAGGCTCTGATTTTTCCAGGATGATGCGTCAAACCCAGGAGCCGTCAGATTCTGCGTTCTGCGGATATGCTGACTGAGATGGCTCTTATTTTATCATCAAAATTCAAAGAAGTACCAAATAATTATGTACAAATCATAGCATTTTTTCAGGCATCACAGGCTTCCCTTTCCATCCCTGTTCTTTTGCCCACAAAAGCATATCATCAGAATCGCTGCTTTTGACTTTTCCGTGTATTTCCTTCAAGAAATCAAGATATCCGAAAATACCGCCCACATCATCCATCACAGATAATCCGTCTGCAGCGACACAAACGGGAGCGTGCTTTTCATACACTTTCCGGACGATTTCATTGTCAGCGAGTGATTCTTCATAATAAACACCGGTGCGGGTTATTCTGACATTCCACCCATCCCCGTAGTCATAATAATAGTCAAGGTAGTCGCTCTGCGGCTGCATACGGGTAGTGGTGAGTCCCGCGATCAAAGCAATAGCATCTGCATTCTCATATTCACGCAGCATGATCTTGTTCCAGTGTTTGATCATCAAGTCAAGATCATGTTCAAGAAAGCGGATTCTTCCGTCAATCGGTTCATAGTAACTGTCGTTATCGGTAAGATAAAGATAATCGGACAAAGTAAGACGCTCAAGCAGGTAATTTAGTTCTCCTCCAAGAAATACACTTCGCGTAAATTCATTGATCGATGCTTTTTCCAATACAATTCTTTTTTTAGTCTTTTCTGTGTCAGCGGAAATCAGATAATCTGTAAATGAAGGCATCAGATCAAATTCAGGCAAATCTTTTTTTAATTTTTGGACCTTCGACTGATTTTCAAGATAATAGTCACCGATCCCATGATAGGAATACGGACCTTTGTATTTGGAACGAAGCCAGTTTTTGAAACTGGTCATCCCCGAATAATCATCATCCCAAAACAGATCATCATCTTCTTCTGACGGAAATCGGAAATAAATACCACATAAACTGCACCACTTTATGAAGCGCCCTTGTGTCAGTTCATCAAACACTTCATCAGGGAACGAGAAGTGGTGAAGATGGCTGTTCTGCCATCCGAAGAGAGCCTGTATCACATAATGGAGTGCATGCAGTGTGATATCAGCCGGAACGATAATCTCCCTGGAAATCGACTGGTCAGCCAATGCGAGTTTTCTGAGATCCGCCATCTCCTTCGGCGTGAGACTTTCCGTGTTCAGTTCCAGATGAATCCGCAGCGCACACGTATGATCGCTTTCATGATGTTCGCCCTGCGGTAGCGTACCTTCAATATAGTGCTCACGCGGGGTAATATCAAGATGCTGATCTGCAATCAGAGATTTCCTGGTTCTATATCGTTTGGAACGGATTCCATCATTACTTCTGTCATCTTCCGTATACATACCTTTCGTATATGGTAAATAGGACTGAACATTCTTTTCTGATATGATAAGGCGTTTAGCAATGTCAGCGACAGACATCCCCTGTGCGTATAACTCTCCGATTGCTTTGCTGGTCTTGCTGCTCCAAAGCCCCTCAGTAATCAAGACACGGCGTACACGTAGATTATTTGTACCAAGTATGTCCGCAGTTCTGGAAACGGAACCAGTATCTTTATAGGTGCTGATAATGGCTGTATATAATTCTGTATCTTTCATGCTGTACCTCGATATTTCTTTTTCAGTATTATACAATATGTTATATTTTGTGTCAACCCTAACTTTATGAAAAAATGCAAAACCCCGGGAAAGATATCCTTGATATTTTTACCAGGGTTTTCGTCGATTTGACTTGTGATTCAGTTTGTATACTTTTCAGCGATATCTTCCCTGACATCGTCAGCCGTTG
>JAKSPR010000149.1 GCA_024404655.1 Clostridia bacterium
TTGAGAACAGCGCGTGGCGCGCGGAGGCCTTGGATGGGGCATCGGGGGTATAGTCCTCTTGTTCCTCCATGGTATTCCATGCACCACAGGAGGGACACTTGCCCATCCACTTGGTGGCCTTGTATTCACATTCGGTACAGATAAAAACGGATTTTGATGCTTTCATATTCGTGATCGTTCCTGTTCTATGGAGATGATGGGTTCAGAAGATACGCAAGGATAGCGCTGCAGAAAACTGCGGCCAGCTTTTCCTGATATCCGGGGTCTGACAGTCTTGCAGCTTCCGCCGGGTTGGATAAGAATCCGCACTCAATGAGGACGGCTGTCCCGGGAGCGCGGTCAAGGAGGAAAATCGAGGAACCGGCGGGCTTGATTTCTCTTTTGTTGTCCGGCTGAAGGGATGTCCGGACGGCATCGCGGAGACCTGCGGCAAGCGCTTCGCTGCCCCCGGTCTTCGGTGCATAGAAAATCTGCGTGCCGCGGTACTGCTCCGCCGGATAGGTATTCATGTGGATGGAGCACAGAACGGCGTCCGGGTGCTCCGCGGCAAGGGACAGACGGTTTTTGAGGTCCGTCATTTTCCTGTGTCCCGGAACTGCGCCGTCATAGAGTCCCGCGTCTCCCTCTCTTGTCAGAAGCACGGGGATTCCCGCGGCCTCCAGCATATCGGCAAGGTGCAGGGCAACGGTGAGATTCAGGGTTTTCTCCGCCACTCCGTCTGCACTGACGGCACCGCCGTCCTCCCCGCCGTGGCCGGGGTCGATGATGACGCGGATTGTTTTTTCCTCCGCTTTTGTTTCTGTCTCCGTCGTCTCCGTTTCCGCCGAAGCCGGGAGAATCTGCCCGCTCTTTCCGCCGATGGAAAGAACAGCGCCAAGGAAGAATGAAGTCACCGCAAGAAAACCGCATACCGCGGACAAAACCGTTTCCGTTTTCCGATTCATAAAAAAACTCCCTTCTGCTTACTGTCTCCATTTTATGAAGCAGAGGGGAGCTTTCATGCCGGAATGGGATGGACGGGATGCTTTGCGTGCTTACCGCGTCTCGTCTTTCAGATTCGGCTTGATGCCGAAAAGACCGAGAATGCGGAAATTCTTGTGTCCGATGATATAGGCAGCGCCCGCAACCACGATGACCGGGAATACGATCAGGATAAACGCAATGGGGTTATAGGGGCTGTACAGCTGGATAAGACCCAGATACATGGCCTCAACACCCCGGGCAAGGAAATTGCAGACAGCATAGATATTGCCGGCAGTCTCATTGCTCATGGCAGCGTTGTGGGTTGCGACCAGAAGAATACCGAGGATCAGGTTCGGAATATTGGCAATGGCGGAAACGGCGAAGCCTTTCCAGAGCGCAGGCTGCGCCCTGCCGCCGTCCACTCGGATGCGGTCCTTTCCGCCCAGCTCCCAGAACATCTGGTACGCAAGGAACAGATAGCACGCCACAGAAAACAGCGATGCACACAGAGGCAGCGTCTGGTTCTGCCATGCCGCCAGCGCCAGCATCAGACCGAACAGCATCATGGCGATCTGGTTGAGCAGACATTTCACGATATTATAAGAATTTTCCTTGAGAAACTGCATAGTGACCTTCCTTTGATTGACCGTTTGGAAAACAGATTATGATAGATATATTGTACCGAAAATGAGCAAAAAATCAAGTGCTTTTCTGTGATATTATGCCCCTGCAAGAAAAATTTACACTTTATCCATGAAAAATGAAAAAAGTTTTGTATAATAGAAGGTAAAGACAGCTCCTGTTCCGGTGACGGATCTGACCGGAACAGAAACGTTCCCCCGCCATTCCGGGGGCACAGAAAGGACCGCTATGGCAGACTATCATCCTATTGACCTCAACGTTTATCCCCCCTTGTTCCAACAGTTTGCAACCTATAAAACCGTCATTCAGGGGCGTTCCCCCTCTACCATCGAGGACTATCTGTCCGATCTGAAACTTTTCTTCCGCGTACACAAAAAGCTGAAATATTCCCCGGACATGCCGCTGGATGAAATTCCCATCGATGATGTGGATGCGGAATTTCTGGCAAAGCTCACCCGCACGGATATCTATGCGGTCTTCAATTATCTCGTCAGCGAGCGCGGAAACAAGGTCTGCGCAAGAGCAAGAAAGCTCTCCGCTTTGAAATCCTTCTTCAAGTATCTGACTACGACGGAAAACATTCTCAAAGACAATCCCGTCCGTGATATCGACGCGCCGAAGCCCGCCCAGAGGCTCCCCAAGCATCTGACCGTGGAAGAATGTGTCGACCTGCTCTCCGCTGTCCAGAACGACACGGAAAGCAACACCAGAGAGCGGGATTTCGCCATGATTACCCTGTTCCTCAACTGCGGCATGCGTTTATCGGAGCTCTGCGGCATCAGCCTGCCGGATATCGACCGGGATATGCAGTCCCTCCGCGTCATCGGTAGGGGCAACAAGGAGCGCATCATCCATCTGAACGGCGCCTGCCAAGCGGCGCTGAACACCTATCTTCCCGTCCGTGCCGCCATGGCAGACCGGATCAAAAAGGACGACAAGAACGCGCTGTTCTTAAGCACCCGCCGCAATCAGCGCATCAGTCAGAAGACGGTGCAGCATGTGGTCTATAAATATCTGGAAGCCGCAGGCCTCAGCCACAAGCACTTCTCCACACACAAGCTGCGTCACACGGCGGCGACTCTCATGTATCAGACAGGCAACGTGGATATCCGCGTGCTCAAAGATATTCTCGGTCACGAGCAGCTGAACACGACCCAGATCTATACCCACGTTTCAAACGAAAGCATGAGGGCAGCCATGGACGAAAATCCCCTGGCCGACGTTCAGAAAAAACTGAAAAAAGACCCGGAAACATAAGGATTCCGTCAGACATACATCACACCGGATTCACATTCCGGAGCTATAATGATACCATCAAACAGAACGGAGTTATGATATGGAAAAGACTTACCGCATGCTCATCGTGGACGATGAGGATAAAATCCGCGAACTGATCAAGAAATACGCCGTTTTTGAAGGCTATGAAGTTGAAGAGGCCACCGACGGCATGGACGCGGTGGAAAAATGCCGCAAAAACGACTACGATATCATCATCATGGACATCATGATGCCTTTCCTTGACGGCTTCTCCGCCTGCAAGGAGATCCGGAAGACCAAGAACATCCCCGTCATCATGCTCTCCGCCCGCGGCGAGGAATACGACAAGATCCACGGCTTTGAGGTCGGTGTGGACGATTATGTGGTCAAGCCCTTCTCCCCGAAGGAGCTGATGATGCGCGTCGGCGCCGTCATCAAGCGCACAGTGCACACCGAGGAAAAACAGGCGCGCGATATGCTGACCTTTGAAGGTCTGACCGTGGACTTCACGGGACGGCTGGTCTATATCGACGGCGAAAAGGTCGATATGACCCCCAAGGAATACGAACTGTTCTTCTATCTCGTCAAGAACCGCGGCATCGCGCTGACAAGAGAGAAGCTGATCTGCGACGTCTGGGGTTATGACTTTTACGGCGATGACCGCACCCTTGACACCCACATCAAGCTGCTGCGCAAGAGCCTCGGCGCTTATGCGAAATATATCGTAACGCTGAGAGGGGTCGGCTATCGTTTTGAAACCTGATGAAAAAAGGAAAAAGGACCGGTTCCGCCCCTTAAAGAGCATCCGCTGGCGGCTGGTCGCTTATCTTGCGGTCTTCGTCATCATTCTCATTGCCATTCTGTGGATTTTCCAGATCGTGTTCCTCGATTCCATCTACAAGAAGATCAAGGTCACAGAAATCTACAATACGGCGGAAGTTCTGCGGCGGGAGGTTTCCTCTTTCGGTCCCTCATCGTCCCTTGACAAGACCATTGAATCCCTGTCAGCAGACAATCAGATCTGCATACAGGTGCTTGACTATTCCATGCGGGATGTGTCAAGGGCAAACCACGATACCTGTTATTCCATCGGAACCAATGAGGCCTGTTTTGTTCACGCCTACAGCGGTCAGCATTTTCAGCTTTCCAACATGGGCCGTGCCTACTTCCTCATGCTGGTGCGCAAGAGCGGTGAGGTCTTCTTCCGCGACACAGCGCTTGCCGAAAACACCCAGAACAACAGCGCAACCGGCATGCTCTATGTGGAGTTTGTGGGCGAGGGCGATTCCGGCTATTATATCATTCTGAATACCAAGGTCACCCCGGTCAGCGCAACGGTCAATACGCTGAAAATCGAGCGTTATATCATCTCGGCCGTTTTCGTGCTGCTGGCTGTGGTCCTCGGTCTGATCCTGTCCTACCGCATTTCCTCCCCCATCATCAAGATCAACGACCGCGCCAAGCAGCTTGCCACCGGCGACTATTCCACCCACTTTGACGGCGGCGGCTATGCGGAGATCGACGAGCTTCGCAACACCCTGAACTATGCGGCAGAGGAGCTTTCCAAAGTCGAGGGCTTCCGCCGTGAGCTGCTTGCCAACATCTCCCATGACCTGCGCACGCCGCTGACCATGATCACGGGCTATTCCGAGGTCATGCGCGATCTGCCGGGCGAAAACACGCCGGAGAATGTGCAGGTCATCATCGACGAGGCCAACCGTCTGACGATGCTGGTCAATGATCTTCTCGACCTTTCCAAGCTGCAGTCCGGCGCTGCCTCCTTCTCTCCTTCCGTCTTTAGTCTGACCGACTGTGTGAACTCCATCATCGGACGGTACCAGAAGCTGAAAGAGAACGACGGCTACCGCATCGACTTCATTCCGGGAGACGAGGATGTCTGCGTCCGCGCGGATTATTCCAAGCTCCAGCAGGTCATATATAACCTCGTCAACAACGCCATTTCCTATACGGGCGACGACAAATCCGTCCTCATCCGGCAGGAGATCCGAATGCATGAAAATGTCAAGCGGGTCCGCATTTCCGTCACGGATACCGGTTCCGGTATCTCCCCGGAAAACCTCGAATATATCTGGGACCGCTATTTCAAGGAAAACAAGGCGCACAAGCGGGCGGTTGTGGGCACCGGTCTCGGTCTTTCCATCGTCAAGGGAGTTTTGCAGATGCACCATGCCGAATACGGTGTGGAGTCAAGCGAGAAACCCGAAAATCACGGCTCCACCTTCTGGTTTGAAATGGAAACCGCAGAGCCGGAGGAAAATGATATCTGACTTTCTTAGGAACAGCAAGAGGATAAAATATCCCTTGTTGTTCCTGTTTTTTTCTTGACTTTTCTCCCGCTTTCGCTTATACTTATGTATTAAAGAATAAAAAACGCCGGAATCCCGGCGAAAGGATGGTTCCTATGATTTTCGATACCATTTCCGCGCTTTCCACCTATCATACCCTGTTCCCCGCCATGGCAGCCGTCAAAGATTTTCTTGCCCGCAATGACGAAAAGACCATTCCCGAGGGCAAATATCAGCTGGGCGGCGGCGTTTATGCCTCGGTTCAGTCCTATGACCCCAAGCCCGAAACGAAGTTTGAAGCACACAAAAAGTATATTGATCTGCAGTATATCGTTTCCGGCTCGGAGGATATCCTGTATGCGCCCATAGGCTGCGTCACGGGAGCAGAACCCTACAGCACAGAGGGCGATATCGGCTTCTTTGCTGATACTGACCGCAAAACGACCCTGACCCTGTGCGCAGGTGATTTTGCCGTCTTCTGTCCGGCAGACGCCCATGCACCGGGACGGAAAAACGCCCTCACCGACGGTCCCGTCCGCAAGATCGTTTTCAAGATTCCCGCCCCCGGCTATGAAACGGAGCTGCACTTAAAACAGCTTTGTGAGGGCATCGGCCTGCCGGAAGCTGCCTGCCGGTCGGTTCTTGATATCGCTTCCATGCTGCTTTCCTCCGGCAAAATGGAGGAGCTGGAGGACCGCTTCTTCCGCGGCGACAATATCGGCGCACAAATTGAAGCCCTTGCATGGGATAACGGCATCACCAAAGCCCCCTGCTATCTCGCCGCATGGATGATGTTTGCAAAGAAGACTTATTACAACTACCTTGCCAAGCACATTGATCCCGCTGTCTACTGGAATTCCATGAGCGATTTTGCCATCTGGGAATCCGTCTGTGAACAGCGCACCGGCGCTCCGGGTCTTCTGGAATACAACTGGCTCGCCATGACCCTGCGGGAACAGCTCTACCGTCTCGGCAGACTGCAGTTTGAGCCGAACACCTACCGCGGCAACGAATATGTCTGCGGCGGCACCGTCATCCATCCCGGCATGCCTGTCCTCAACATCCACATTCCCGAAGGCTCTCCGCTGACAAAGGAAGCCCGGCTGGATTCCTACCGCCAGGCGCAGGCCTTCTTCGGCGACCACTTTGCGGGCGGCCGTGTGGTCTTCGTCTGCGAATCCTGGCTGCTCTATCCGGCACACAGAGAGTTTTTGCAGAAGGGCTCCAACATCATCGACTTCATGGATGATTTCACCATCGTTTCCTCTGAGGAAAAGATCAACGACTTCGGCAACATGTGGCGCATTTACGGCGTCTGCCCCGATTATTCGGACTTTGACGCACTCCCCCAGAAGACCGGCATGCAGCGCACCTACGCCGCTCATCTGAAAGCGACCCGCCGCACGGGCGCAGGCTACGGCGTCGTCACCTTCGACGGCAAGACCTCTGAAAAGAGAGTATGGTCCCTGACCGCTTCCCGGTGATCCCGGAGGATGTCCTTGCCGTGCTTGACCGCTTCTCGGATTCCCATGCAGAGGCCTTCTGCGTGGGCGGCTGTGTGCGGGATGCCCTGCGTGGCGTGGAGCCCAACGACTGGGACCTCTGCACCATTCTCCGCCCGGAGGAAACCCTTGCTCTTTTCTCCGATCACACCTGCATCCCCACCGGAATGAAGCACGGCACCATCACGGTACTCACAAAAACCGGAAGACCGCTGGAAATCACCACCTACCGGGTGGACGGTACCTACGCCGACCACAGAAGACCCGATGAGGTGACCTTCTCCCGTTCCCTTTCCGAGGACTGCTCAAGGCGGGCTTTCACGGTCAACGCCATGGCCTATCATCCAAAGACCGGCATCGTCGACCATTAC
>JAKSPR010000015.1 GCA_024404655.1 Clostridia bacterium
ATTAAGGGGGCTGTCGTTCATGCATCTCTAATGCATTTGCGACAGCCCCATTTTTAAGTCTATATTTGGTTTAGATTAACCCTTAATAGCTGCCTGAGCTGCTGCGAGGCGTGCGATCGGCACACGGAACGGAGAGCAGGAAACATAGGTCAGACCAATCTTGTGGCAGAACTCAACGGATGTGGGATCGCCGCCGTGCTCACCGCAGATACCGCAGTGCATGGTCGGACGAACAGCCTTACCCATGGAAACAGCCATCTCCATCAGCTTGCCGACACCGGTCTGGTCCAGCTTAGCGAAGGGATCGTTCTCATAGATCTTGGAATCGTAGTAAGCACCGAGGAACTTACCAGCGTCATCACGGGAGAAGCCGAAGGTCATCTGGGTCAGGTCGTTGGTACCGAAGCAGAAGAATTCAGCTTCCTTAGCGATCTGGTCAGCGGTCAGAGCTGCACGCGGGATCTCGATCATGGTACCGACTTCGTACTTCAGATCAACACCAGCTGCTGCGATTTCAGCGTCAGCGGTCTTAACGACAACATCCTTAACGAACTTGAGCTCCTTGACTTCGCCAACCAGCGGGATCATGATCTCAGGAACGATGGACCAGTCAGCGTGTGCCTTCTGGACGTTGATAGCTGCACGGATGACAGCCTTGGTCTGCATTTCAGCGATTTCGGGATAGGTGACAGTCAGACGGCAGCCACGGTGACCCATCATCGGGTTGGACTCGTGGAGAGCAGTGATGATTGCCTTGATTTCCTCAACGGTCTTGCCCTGTGCAGCAGCGAGAGCTTCGATTTCCGGCTCAGTGGTCGGAACGAACTCGTGCAGCGGAGGATCGAGGAAGCGGATGGTAACGGGGTTGCCTTCGAGAGCTTCATACAGCTTCTCAAAGTCGCCCTGCTGGTACGGCATGATCTTAGCAAGAGCGATTTCTCTCTCTTCCTTGGTATCAGCGCAGATCATTTCACGGAAAGCAGCGATTCTTTCCGGATCAAAGAACATGTGCTCAGTACGGCAGAGACCGATACCTTCTGCACCCAGCTCACGAGCCTTCTTAGCATCGCGGGGAGTATCAGCGTTGGTGCGGACCTTCAGAACACGGAACTGGTCAGCCCAGCCCATGATTCTGCCGAAGTAACCGGAAATGGTTGCATCAACAGTCGGGATGATACCGTCGTAGATCTTACCGGTGGAGCCATCAATGGAGATATAGTCACCTTCGTGGAAGGTCTTGCCTGCGAGGGTGAACTGCTTGTTTTCTTCATCCATATTGATATCGCCGCAGCCGGAGACACAGCAGGTACCCATACCACGTGCAACGACTGCTGCATGGGAGGTCATACCGCCGCGGACAGTCAGGATACCCTGAGATGCCTTCATACCGGTGATATCTTCGGGAGAGGTTTCAAGACGAACGAGGACAACCTTCTTGCCCTGTGCCTTCCATGCTTCTGCATCATCTGCGGAGAAGACGATCTGACCGCATGCAGCGCCGGGGGATGCACCGAGACCCTTGCCGATAGCTTCTGCCTTCTTGAGGGCAGCTGCGTCGAACTGCGGGTGGAGCAGAGTGTCGAGGTTTCTGGGGTCGATCATGAGGACGGCCTTCTTCTCATCGATCATGCCTTCGTCAACGAGATCGCATGCGATCTTGAGAGCTGCCTGAGCGGTTCTCTTACCGTTTCTGGTCTGGAGCATGAACAGCTTGCCGTGCTCGACGGTGAATTCCATATCCTGCATGTCGCGGTAGTGGTTCTCGAGGATCTGGCAGACTTCATTGAACTGCTTGAATGCCTCCGGGAACTTTTCAGCCATCTCAGCGATGGGCATAGGAGTACGGACACCTGCAACGACGTCTTCGCCCTGTGCGTTGGTAAGGAACTCACCGAACAGGCCCTTGTCGCCGGTAGCGGGGTCACGGGTAAATGCAACACCGGTGCCGCAGTCGTCACCCATGTTACCGAATGCCATCATCTGAACGTTGACAGCGGTACCCCAGGAGTAGGGAATATCATTGTCACGGCGATAGACATTTGCACGGGGGTTGTCCCAGGAACGGAAGACGGCCTTGATAGCGCCGATGAGCTGTTCCTTAGGATCAGACGGGAAGTCTGCACCGATCTTTTCCTTATATTCAGCCTTGAACTGGTTAGCGAGTTCCTTCAGGTCGTCAGCAGTCAGTTCGACGTCGTACTTGACGCCCTTGGCTTCCTTCATCTTGTCGATGAGCTGCTCGAAGTACTTCTTACCGACTTCCATAACGACGTCGGAGTACATCTGGATGAATCTTCTGTAGCAGTCCCATGCCCATCTGGGGTTGTTGGACTTAGCTGCGATGACGTTGACAACGTCTTCATTCAGACCGAGGTTCAGAATGGTATCCATCATACCGGGCATGGATGCGCGTGCGCCGGAACGAACGGAAACGAGCAGGGGGTTCTCATGATCGCCGAACTTCTTGCCAGTGATCTTTTCCATCTTTTCGATGTACTCCATGATCTCTGCCATGATGGAATCGTTGATCTGTCTGCCATCCTCGTAGTACTGGGTGCAGGCTTCGGTGGTAATGGTGAAGCCCTGGGGAACGGGAAGACCGATGTTGGTCATTTCAGCAAGGTTTGCGCCCTTACCGCCGAGGAGCTCACGCATGTTTGCGTTACCTTCGGTAAAAAGGTAGCAATACTTTGTGCTCATTGTTGTATCCTCCATATATAGAATTTTGTTTTTTGCCTTTGGTGAAAGGTCCCGGAAATTCGATTTTTGACAGGAATAGCCGGGACTATCATCGGTTATTATATCATAATCTTGAAGTAAATGCCATAGGAATGGGAAATGTTTACAAATAATTAAAAATTTTGTTGAGGGATTCCGGGGGAGGAGATCGGGGGTCTGATTGAGGCGGCGTGCGGGCGGGAAAACGGAATCAAAGGAAAACATAAAAGCCCCGGACCGTCGATGAGAGCGGCGGTCCGGGGGAGCAGAAATTTACTTTTGGTCAGTATCAGGTTCAAAGACCCAGAAGGTATAGGATTTGAGCTGTGCGTAGAGGTCTTCCCACTTCCAGGGCTTTGCGGAGAACTCATAGCTATAGGAGTCGGCAATGAGGATATCGCCGTCATCGGTGATGCCGCGGTAGAGCATGAAGTGTGCGCCGAGGGTAAAGTCCCCCGGGCCCATGCAGACGAGAATGAGCTTGCCCTCGCGCAGAGCCGTCTCAACGCCTGCCCGGTCGGCGGCGTGCATGCTGGTTGCTTTGATGCCGTAGCGTTTCGGGGTACTGATCATGAAATCATAGGTCGTACCGCCGCCGGCGAGCCAGCTGCCGTGTTCAAGACCCCACACCCGCATATCTTCCGGGGTGACGGGAACGCCTGCGAGATTGGAGATGACTGCGGCGACGCAGGTGGGACCGCAGCCGCACTGGCCGAAGCCCTCATCGCCGTAGGGGAGATTTTTCAGATAAGACCAGTTCTGCCGGTAGAAGACATAGCCCTGATCGTAGAAGGCCTGTGCCTCGGCCTGTTCTTCCGGTGTTAAGAGGGAAACAAAGTCGGGACTATAGCCGGGGCATGCGGCACGCTTGGCTTCTTCGGCTTCGCGTTTTTTTCGCTCTTCTTCACGGCGTTTTTCTTCGGCTTCTTTCCGCTTCCGCTCTGCCTCTTTGCGTTTTGCTTCTTCCTCGGCACGGCGGGCGGCTTCCTCACGGGCGGCATTGATTTCATCCTGACGGGTCTTTTCTTCCAGAGACTGGACCTCGTCCTGCGACTCTGCCGGAATCTCGGAAAGCACCGTGTCGATCATCGTATTGCCCAGGCGGTAAACCTCCACATCGGCGGAGCCGATCATGAGGCTGCTGGCGTTGACATTGAGGTCGGTGTTTTCTTCTTCGTTATGGATACGGCCCATGGGGTAATCGGAGAAACGGTCAGCGTCCATGGTGACAGCGCTGCCGTAGAGAGGCTCTGTGACTTCATCATTGCAGGCGGCAAGAGAAACACAGACTGTCACGGACAGGAGCGCTGCCAGAGTGAGCGCGGATCGTCTTATGAGCTTGTTCATGCGCATGTCCTGCACAGTACACCGATGGGCGTCTGTATTCCTTTCCGATAAACGATATTTGTCGTTTCCTCTGTATTCGGTGAGGAAAAGGAACCCCACCGGAGCCTATTATAACCGATAAACGTCCGGATTGCAAGAGTTTTCGCACGCGCACAAGCAATTTCGGCGTTTGATACAAAGGATGTTAAGATTGGACAAATGAGCATAGTCGGCAAAAGCAAGCCCGGACGGATGCCGGAAGGAGTGGAAAATCAGAAAACGGTGAAAGCAATTGCTGTATGTATTTACTTAATAATAGTCGGAATATATTGACATATTCAGTTGCGTATGATACAATAATGGTAGATTTCGTATGATGTAAAATGAATGTCAGATTTAATTCTTGAAAGAGATTGACCACGGGACAATTTATAACAATGAGGATTGAAAGAAAATGAGCAAGTCCAAAAGAATCATTTCGATCATTATTGTGATTGCCGCAGTTTGGGTATTCCTGTTTTCATGTGATATATTACGATGTATCAATTACAAAAAGTCGGTCTTTGCGTTTCCGTATGTCACTTCCGATGGCGGCGGTGCGGGAACTTATATCGGTTTAGGTTATTCTTTCAAAATTAAAGGCAGTCTGATGCCGGAAGATAATGTACTGAGGGTGAAATCCTGTAAATGTTATCTGTTCGGGAAACTGCTGCTACAATACCAGTAATCAAATCATATAGATATCCCGTGGTGAACTATCCGCTGACACCTTAGTTTTCGCAATGTACCGAAAGGATATAAGGTGACATGATGAAGAAAATTCCGATGCTTCTTATAGCTGTTGTTTTACTGATTCTGGTTGTTATTTGCACCATCCCGATTTCATGGAATATTTCCAAAAACATAAAAGTGAATTATCTTGCTGATTTCAAGGATGAAACCGCCGCAGAAACAGAACTTGTGATAGAAGGCAGATACACATTCCGTCTGTTCCGTCCGGATCGTTTTGAGGGGGAACTGGAACTGAAAGCACTTCCGAAAACTGCCGGGAAATATGTTGAACTGGAATTAAGTCATGATCAGCTCAATAATCTGATATACCACAACTGGAACAGCTCGAAATTGGTCAGCAGTTTTGTGGGTTACATCAATGCAGATACCGGGATGAAGCAGGTTATGATTGCTGTGACAAACCCCGAAGACGAAAACGGTTTGGAAAACGATCATATTATGGTATTTTATACAGACGGCAGAACGATGGATGATGTGAAAGCGTTTCTTTCTTCCATCAATCCTGATTTGATAAAATAGGTCGTCCCCGCCTGACAATGAAAGGAATATGGCAATGACGGAAAGAATCGTTAAGACTGTAGAAAAACTGAGAATTCCTTACCTCGTGTTCTGTTCGGCTTTATGTATGATCATAATAAAGTCCGGAATGAACGTGAATCCGGCGTATCTTATGATTCCATTTATCTTTTATCCGATCTGCATGGCCCTTTTTCCGCAGTATACGGAATGCAAAGATGCTGTGCGGGGGGATTTTTCCAAAGCCCGTGTAAAGGGCGTCATTCTGCTGCTCGTGTTATGTGCGGCAATCCTGTTTGTATTCTGGATCAAAACAGCAGTGGAAACCCATGCGTTTGAAATTTTGTCATTTCTTTTCGGAAAGATCTGAAAACAGCAAAAAGCCCGGAAAACCGGGCTTTTTCTCATTTTTTCAGAATTCCCATTGCAATCAGCGCCTCGGTGACGCGGGCAAAGGCTGTCTCTGTGGGGCAGAGGATGGTGTGGGCGTGGGTACCCTCGGTGAGGACGGAGAGGGGCAGTGCGTCGGCCTCGCGGACTTTCTTTGCAAAGAGACCGTAGATGGGATGCTCCACGGAGACGTCGCAGACGGTGCATCCGCAGTCAGCGATGGTATAAAGTTCGGAGAGCATCTGCTCCGCATCGTGACAGCAGACAATGGTATGCCGGATTCCGCGCTCCGTACCCCGCAGGACGTAGCCTCTGGGTGTTGCATCCACGGAGAAACCTCCCGTCCGCAGGAGTGCGATATCCCCGACGATGATCTGGCGGGAGACGTTCAGCCGCGCCGCAAGAGCCGATGCACTGACGGGTTCTCCGCTTTTCGTTTCTTCTTCCAATATCTGTTTCAGCGCCGCACGGCGTTCTGCTCCTGTTTTCATATCCGCTGTCTTCCCTTACCCTTTCGTCCGGTTTCTTTCATAACTATTATAGCATGGTCTGTGCGGAATGTAAAGGTTTTTTCTTTTTCTTTGAATTTCTCCCATAAAAATCGCTTTTCCTCTTTTCATTTTGAAAATGCTATGATATAATGATAGTAAATCCCCGGCGAAGTGTCTTCAGACGACAGTCTGACTACGACAGTATACCGGATAAACAACGGAGGACAATACGATGAAGGAATATTACACCATTGATGTGGCGGGTGTCAAGCGCGACCTGCCGTTATGTGAGCTGACCGATGACCTCTATATCGGCGCATTCGTCATTTTCGGCGATGTGGAACTGACCGTCGCTTCCGCCAAAGCTCTGCTTGCCAAGGCACCGGAATTCGATATTATGGTGACCGCAGAATCCAAGGGTATTCCGCTGGTCCATGAAATGGCGCGTCAGAGCGGCTGCAATACTTATGTGCTTGCAAGAAAAGCGCCGAAGCTGTACATGAAGAACGTCATCCGCACCGACGTCAAGTCCATCACCACCGAGCGCATCCAGACCCTTTACATCGACCAGACCGACGTTGACCGCATGAAGGGCAAGCGTGTCCTCATCGTGGACGACGTCATCTCCACCGGAGAATCCCTGCGGGCGCTGGAAGTCCTCGTTGAACAGGCTGGCGGCAATATCGTCGGCAAGATGGCAATTCTCGCCGAGGGCAATGCCAAGGACCGCGATGATATCCAGTACGTTCAGGTCCTCCCGCTGTTTGACAAGAACGGCGACCCGATCATGGGCTGATTATTGTAACCTCAAAAAAATCCGAGCCGGAAACGCAGCGCTTTGCGGCGGTCCGGCTCCGTTTCATTCAAGTGGAAAATCAAGGGAAAGGCAGGATGACCGCAGTGAAAAACAGAACAACGGCTGCCCCATGGCCGAAAATCATGAAGATCCTGACAGGGGTTTTCTGCGCCTTTTCCGGTTTCTGCTTTTTTGAATACTTCCTCTTTACCCTGTCGGGGAGCGGCGGATCCTTTACCTACTTCGCGCTTCCCATCGCGGCGATGCTTGTGGTATTTCTGCCGCCTGTGCTGGCGGGGGTCGGGCGGAAGCATCTTCCCGGCGGGCTGTACCGCTTTGTACGGGGAGCCTATTTTGCCGGAGTTGCGTTCTTTTCCGTGACCTTTGTGATCTTCTGGTTCGCTGTCATGGGGTACGGTACGGAAACACCCGTCAATGAAGGCCCGACGGCGGTGCTTGTCTACGGCTGCCGTACCAAGGCAGGAGAACCCCGCATCATGCTGGGACAGCGTCTGGATCTTGCCTATGATTTTCTCAAGTCCAATCCGGAGGCCGTCGCCATCGTCTCCGGTTCTGTTGACGCGGGAGAGCAGGAAAGCGAAGCTGCCGTCATGGCAAAATATCTCACCCGCCGCGGCATCTCCGCCGACCGTATTTATCTTGACGAGGATGCCGAATCCACCAAAGGCAACATCCGGGGATTTCTGAAGATTCTGGAAGATGAGGGAATGGATGACTATCATCTCATCAGTATTTCCTCGGAATTTCATATTCCGCGCATTGTGTGGCTCTGCGGGAAATACGGGCTCGACTGTGATTTTGCGGGCTCTGTATCCTCTTCCCCCAGCGGACTTTTTACCTCCATGGTGCGGGAATATATGGCGTATGTCAAGATGATTTTATTAAACGACTATTCATAGAAGCTCCCCGCCTTTCCATAAATTGTGGGTTTCCTTTTTCCGTGTTTCCGATTATAATAATAGAAAGAAACACAAAAACATAGTGGAAGAAAGGAACGATAGTACTTATGGAAACCTCTTACATGAGCGAAACAAAGGAACCGGTCCGTAAACTGCCCGTCAAAGCAGAAAACATACGGAAAACGCCTGTCATCTATGCGCTGGATGCGCTGGATGCGGACGGGGTGATCCGGCTCTGTGCGCTGCTATACGGGCGCGGATACGGGGAGGAAAGCGATCTCTTTTCGGCGTCGGACGAAGACGGACACACATCGTATTATCTTGTGATCCGGGACTCTGCGCGGCGCGGGGGGCGCTCGTTCTGCACGGTGCGGGGGAGAGGGGCTTCCGCCTTTTGCGATTCTTGATGAATACGGCACGAGGGTAGCATCCGCCGCCATGCTGTTGTGTCTGCGGGAGCACGCGGTGTGCGTCTGTCATCATGACGCTGTGGAGCGGATGGCGGAGCTGAACATATAACACTTTTTTGGAAAGGGGAAAACGGTCATGAGCAAGGAAGAACTTCTTGCCAGAGCAAAAGAAACCTGTGAAGGCTGTCAGGGCTGCCCCCTCGGCAAAACGAGGACCAATCTGGTCTACGGGGTCGGCAACGCGGAAGCGCGGCTGATGTTCGTGGGCGAAGCACCGGGAGAGCGGGAGGATGCAACAGGCATTCCTTTTGTCGGTGCCGCCGGACAGCTCCTTGACCGGTATCTTATGGCAGTCGGCATCCCGCGGGAGGATGTCTATATCGCCAATATCTTAAAATGCCGCCCGCCCCATAACCGTGATCCTCTGCCGGAGGAAGAAGACGTCTGTATCGCCCATCTCCGCACGCAGGTAAAGATCATCGCCCCGCGGATGATCGTGTGTCTTGGCAGGATCTCCGCCATGCGGCTGATCAAGCCGGATTTCCGCATCACAAGAGAGCACGGAATCTGGTTCCGCCGGGGCAATTTTGATATGTGCGCGGTCTATCATCCCTCGGCGCTTCTGCGGGATGCTTCCAAAAAGGAAGATATGCTGGAAGACATGAAGGTCATTGCCGAGCGCTACCGTGCCTATCTTACAGAAGAAAATAACTGAATAGAAATGGGCACATGCTGCCCGTTTACAATACTGTCAGAACAGAAAGGACAATTACCATGTTTGATTATCGCAGCTGCAATACCCTCTACGTCTCCCCGGACGGCAAGGGCAACGGCAAAAACTATCACGAAAACGAGGCGGGATGCGGACCGCTGGGCTCCATCGGCGCAGCGCTGAAATTCATTGAACAGATGCGCGGCAGCGGACTGCTCCAGCCCATCACCGTCAAACTCCTTGCGGGAGAATATCTGCTCAACGATGCAATTTATCTCCGTGCGACCATGTCAAACGTCACCTTTGAGCCCTTCGGAAACGGCCCCGTGCTGATCTCCGGCGGCAAAAGGATCACGGGCTTTGAGAAGACCACCTTCAACGGTGTCCCCTGCTTCGGCGCTTACGTCAAGGAGATCGCGGACGGCGCATGGCGCTTTACCGATCTTTATGTGGACGGTCTGCGCGCGGAATATACCCGTCTTCCCGAGGGCGGCGTGTTCCGCATGAAGGCGACCGAGAACATCGGTGATTCCATTTTCTCCCCCTCCTACTGGTTCACGGCAGCCGATGAGGATATCGCTCTGTTCCAGTCCCTCCACGCTTTTGAGGACTGCATCATTTCCTTCAATCATTACTGGATCGACGAGCATACCCCGGTGAAGTCCATCGACCGCGAAACCGGACGCATCAATATGGAGTACCGCAGCCGCTTCACCATCCGTCCCGGTCAGGACTATATCCTCGAAAACGTGGCAGAGGCCTTCAAGAATCCCGGTGAATGGTACTGCGACCGTGCAGCCGGTATGGTCTACTTTATTCCAAGAGACGATGATATGACTCCCGATTCCATCGAGGTCTGGGCGCCGGTCAGCACTTATCTTGTCAATATCCAGGGCGGCGAGAACGACCACGTCACGGGCATTCACTTCCGTGATATCAAGTTCGCCTATACCCGCGGCGACTACGGCAGCAAAATGGGCACCAACGGCGAAGCACAGACCGAATACTGCGCCTCCGACAGCCAGGCCGTTGCCAATATGGACGGTGTGATCAACGTAAGCTATGCCCACAATGTCTCCTTTGAAAACTGCACCCTCACCTGCATCGGCCGTCACGGCATCAATGTCGGTAATGGCTGCCGCAGTGTGAAGATCGAATCCTGTACCGTATATGACGGTGCGGCAGGCGGAGTCCGTATCTGCGGCGGCGCTTACGGCGCACCCGAATCCCAGATGACCCGCCAGTGTTCCGTCACCGACTGCAAGATCACCCATGTGGGAAGACGGTACCTTTCCGCCTGCGGCGTACTCATTATGCACGCTTCCGAAATCGACGTCATCCACAACGAGATCGGTGACCTCTATTATACCGGCGTTTCCTGCGGCTGGGTCTGGGGCTATGCAAAGACCGTGACAAGAGACAACCGCATCATGTATAACCACATCTATGATCTCGGCAAGGGCAAGCTCTCCGATATGGGCGGTGTGTACTTGCTGGGCAGTCAGCCCGGAACCGTGGTCAGCGGCAACCGCATCCACGATATCCGCTGCAAGGAATACGGCGGCTGGGCACTGTATACCGATGAGGGCTCCGCGGGGATCCTTCTGGAGAACAACCTCTGCTACCGCACTTCCTCCAATTCCTATCATCAGCATTACGGTACATCCAATGTGGTGCGCAACAACATTTTTGCGGATTCCGATGATACCCTTCTGAAGATCACCCGCCCCGAGGCGCATCTGAACATCATGTTCACCGGAAACATCCTCTATTCCACCGGAAAGCCGATCATCGCACCGTACCCCACTTCCGGCTTTGAGGGTCTGCATACGCTCTCTGACGGCAGTGTGGAATCCTACCGCAACCTCATGTGGTGCTCTGCAGGCGACGTCTGCTACTGTGCCGGGGAGAATCTGAAAACCCTTGCAGATGCACAGGCCGCAGGTCTTGAGGCAGAGAGCGTCATCGCCGACCCGCTGTTTGCCGATCCCGCAAACGACGATTATACTCTTGCAGATAATTCTCCCGCCTTTGCCATGGGCTTCCGTCCCTTCGACTGGAAAAAGGCCGGGGTCAGAAAATAAGAAATAACAACAGAACGGATCACCGCCGTGCGCGGTGATCCGTTTTTTGATGGATTTTTGATTATCCTCTGATATACTTATACGGCGTTTGATGAAACTGTACCTTGAATACTCTGATATAATGCGCTTCGCATGGAAACCCGCACTTGTGCGCGGTATCGGCAACGGAATCCCCCGTTGCCAGCATTTTTATTGACCGCTGCAGCCGGATGCGCAGAAGAAAATCATGCAGAGAAAGCTGCGTGTGCTGCCGGAAGTCCCGGTTCAGCTTTGTCACGCTGACAAAAAAGACCCCGGCTACATCTGCCGCCGTCAGCGGCTCCGCATAATGATCTCCCAGAAAACGGATCACATCCCGGATGTAGTTCTGGGAACGCACCGCAGAAACTGAAGTCTGCTTTCCGTCCGATTCTTTCCATGCACAGACCTCGGATAAGAGCGAGCAAAGCAGAAACATACGACTGATAAGAGGCTGAACATCGCGGACGATCAGGCTTCCGGAAAAACACTCCATGCGCTCCGTTTGCAGAGGATTCAGGGGATAATAGAAAAAATCTTCCGGCATCATCAGCTCCGGGTCCGGGATTCTGGAGCCTGCTCCCCGCAGACCGTCAAGACAGTTTCCGTCAAAGAAGAGATTGGCGCGGTAATAGACCTCCGGGTCTTTTGCCAGAAGATAGTGGACCGTATAGGGGCGGATGATCAGAAGATAGGGCGCGGTCAGCGTGATGTGCACCCCGGCGCAGTCCATATCGACGGTACCGCTGCGGCAGTACATGAACTCGTATTTGTCGTGGACGTGATACTGTACGGAACCGGGACCTCCGGTGTGCATGGGTTCGGTGTAGATGACGTCCGGGTATTCCTTGTATTCTGACCGCATAAACATGCTCCTTTTTTGAAAAATGGTCGGATTTCTATATTATTATATCGAAACAGCACACAAAAGTCAATTATTTGTGATAAAATGATAAGAAAAACCAATCTGTATGTTTGAACAAAGGAGATTTTTGTCCATGAAACACGCACGTATCACAGCGACACTCATGCTCGCCGCCATGCTTGCGGCAGCTCTTTCCTCCTGCGGCGGAGAGGCGGCAGACACCCCGGCAAACACCGCGGCACCGGCTGACCCTGCAGATAATACCGTCCAGACAGAAAATGTCGAAACCGAAGACCTTTCCATGAAGGATAACCTGCCCGAAAAGGATTTCGGCGGCTATGAATACCGCATCATCACAAGAAACGAGGCGTGGTTCCACGGCGCATGGGTCACAGAGGAAACCGACGGCGAGGCCATCAACGACGCCATCTATACCCGCAACAGCATGGTCGGCGAGCGCTTCAACGCCGTTTTTTCCGAGCAGCTGACCGGCGTCGATAAGGTCCGCAATGTCATCCTCTCCGGCGACGATGCTTATGATCAGGTCAATACCCGCTGCTCCATTTCCTGGTCGTGGGCGGAAGAGGGCCTTTATTTAAGCCTTGCGGAGCTTCCGTATCTCGATCTTTCCAAGGGCTATTGGGACCGTAGCCTGAATTCTGACCTGTCCGTCGGCGGGACCTCTTATTTTGCCGTCGGCGCGTCCAATATCACCGGTTATGACTATACCCACGCTCTGGCCTTCAATAAGGAGCTTGTGAAGAACAATGACCTGCCGGATCTTTATGATCTCGTCAAGAGCGGCAAATGGACTATGGATACCTTCGGCAGCGTCATCAAGGATATCAGCGCAGATATGAACGGTGACGGCATCATGGACGGCGAGGACCGCTACGGCTATCTTTCCCAGGCAAAGGCAGTTCTGCCCTGTATGTGGATCGGCGCGGAGGTGCTATCCGTCAACCGCGACAAGGACGGTCTGCCCACCTTCACCATGCCCAGCGACACCAGATTCCAGAGCGTCTTTGAAAAGGTATATGAAGTGACATGGGATACCGGCGCATGGTTCAAGAACGCATCCGTCAACAACGCCGATGATCTGCTGCTTTCCATGTTCCAGGAAAACCGCGGCCTGTTCTATGATACCACCTTCTTCTATATGGCGACCCTGCGCGGTATGGATGCTGATTTCGGCATCATCCCGTTCCCGAAATTTGACGATGCCCAGAAGGATTACCATTCCCGCGTGGAAGGGTGTGAATTGAGCGGTATCCCGATCACAGTCAGCGACCCCGAGCGCACGTCCATCCTCATGGAAGCGCTTGCTTCTGCCTCTGCATCCACCGTCACAAAGGCGTATTACGATATCACCCTGAAAGGCAAGTCCACCCGTGATGAGGCTTCCGCCGAAATGCTGGATATCATCTTTGAAAACCGTATTTTCGACCTCGGCGACACGATCTGGTGCGATGATCTCCGCGACGGCGTGTTCCGCGACATGTTCTCCAAAAATGACCGCAATATCGCATCCAAGTTTGCTTCCATGCAGACCAAGATGGACGGCAAGATCGCAAAATCCCTCGATGCTTTCGCATCCGTCGGAAAATAAATCATCCCCCAAAAACGCAAGCGCCGCCGGTGTCACCACCGGCGGCGTATCGTTATCTTTGCTTTATCTGAGCTTCCCGAAATCCCCGCACCAACCGCATTCCCACGATTTCCCGTTTACCCGGGCGGGAGAGCCGCAGTTCGGGCATTTCATCGTCTTCACGCGCCGGGCGGGAGAAACCGCTTTGTCAGTCGTCCCGTGTCCCGCGGAGGAATTGCCCATGACAGCCGCTGCCAGTCCGATCAGAACGGGTACGGCGATCAGCAGGATCAGTACCATATCCCGTCACTCCTCGTATTCCGCAAGAATTTCCGGCATCCGGCGTTCGATCTCATCCGTCCGCAGCTTGTCGGCGGCGTAGGCACGGCGCAGAAGTTCACCGGGGATGAAGGGATCGTACTTTTCAAAGACAGGCAGCTCCGTGTTTCCCACAAGGGAGATGCGGTCGATGCCCTCTTTTTTGATCAGCGCGTTCAGCCCGCGGATCAGCGCATAGTCGGAAACGCTGTCGTCCATTTTGAAGGTCATATAATAGCAGCCCTCAAATTCAAGAGAGGTGATCTTATATTCCTTTGCGTGCTTGGTGATATACTTCCGCAGGGTGCGGAAGGAGCGGGTACCCAGCCACGGGAACAGACACCATGTCATCCCGCCAAGGGATACCAGAGAATGCTCACCCAGCCCCGCATTTTTCGCAATGCGTCTTGCCACATCCAGCCGCTGTTTTGCGTTTGGCTTGAGATAGGGATATTCTTTCGTCCCGCAGAGGACTTCCCGCATCTTTTTGAGGATCGCCGTGTTGACCTCGCCGTAGTCACCGGGCCAGGAGACTTCCATTTTGCCCTTGACCTGCCGGACGTAGACCAGCTTGCGGGCAAGATCGAGCTCCGTGACCTCCCAGACGTGACCGGCGAGAGCGAAGCGGTCGCCCACCGGCGGGGGAGAGGTGATCGTGCCGATCTCATCGGACTCACACCGCACGGAATAGTCCACGTCCTGATCTTTGAAGACCGCATAAAAACGGAAATTGTTGGTCAGTTTTTCGCCTTTCAGACCCACGATCAGCGTGCGCTCGTCCGTCATCTCCACAAAGTCGTTTTTGATCATGGAGAGCAGCAGCTCCCGGTAATCCTCTTTGTCCGTGTTTTCAAAGGGAGGAAGTGCGAGGATCCGTTCTGCCAGACGCTTCGGTTCCAGCTCTCCGGAGGAAGCAAGAATGCTCAGTGTCTGCTGGAACAGAAGGGAAAAGGGCATTTTCTTTGTGGACGGCGGCTCAATGAAGTGATCCTCAATATAGAGCTGCACCATGGCGATGCCGCGGATCAGTTCCCACGGGATGAGCTGAGGGAGCGGTGTTTCCGGTGTGGGATTTTCCTCCCGGAAAATCATCATCATTTCCGGCGGCGCGCCCCGTCTGCCGGAGCGTCCAAGCCGCTGCAAAAGACTGGAAACCGTATACGGCGCACCGGACTGCACCACACGCTCCAACCGCCCGATGTCGATACCGAGCTCCAGAGTGACCGTGGCGCAGGTGACCGCCTGCACTTCTTCGTCCTTCATTTTTGTCTCGGCTTCCTCACGGATGGCGGCGGAAAGATTGCCGTGATGGATGAGGAAGATATCCGGGTCGCCCCGGTGCTCCGCGATCTGCCGCATAGTCGCCGTGATGTACTCCGTTTCCTCGCGGGAGTTGGAGAAGATCAGAGACTTTTTGTGCTGTACGCAGTCGTACATATATTCAAAGCCCGCATCCAGCATGGCGTGCTTCGGGGGAGGCGCAACGCTGCCGTCCTCCGTTTCCGGGACGGTCGTCATGGCGGAGGGCGTCTGATTCTGTTCGTCGTTCTGGATATAGAAATGCTCCATCGCCAGCCGCCAGCGGTTCTTGTCTTCCTTGACAACGGGAGCATCCGTCTCCCGTCCGCTGCCGCCGCCCAGCCACCGCACCGCAATGGAGAGATCTCCGACGGTTGCGGAAAGACCGATGCGCCGCGGATGATGCCCGATGAGCCGTCCCAGACGGCAGAGCTGACATATAATCTGATTGCCGCGGTCCGTGCCCGTCAGAATGTGAATCTCGTCGATGACGATATACCGCAGATCGGAGAATAACCGGACAATATCGTTGGAACGGTTCATGAGCATGCTTTCCAGCGATTCCGGGGTGATCTGCAGAATGCCTTCGGGCTTGTTCATCAGCTTGTTCTTGTGGGAGGCCGCCACATCTCCGTGCCAGTGGGTGACGGGAATGCCGGAGAGGTCAAGCAGCTCTTCCATGCGGTAGAACTGGTCGTTGATAAGGCTTTTCAGCGGTGCAATATAGAGCACACCCACCGATTGGGGCGGATTTTCCCAGAGCTGCGACAGAATGGGGAAGAACGCCGCCTCCGTTTTACCGGAAGCTGTGGAGGACGTGATCAGCAGATTGTGGTCCGTGTCGAAAAGGACTTTCGCCGCCGCCAGCTGCACCCCGCGCAGCGCTGCCCAATTGTTTTTGTATATAAAATCCTGAATAAACGGTGCATAGCGGTAAAATACCGCATTTGCGTCATTGTTTTCCATCGGAGAGGGCTCCTTTCTGTGCTTTGCCTTTAGGTTACCTTTATTATACCACGGAGCAGAGGAAAAAACAATACATTTGTTCGGGGTTTGTGAGAATATCGTCCGGGGGCGGAGAAATGGGAATACTGCTGGGGGAGGAAGGGGGAGAACCATCTCAGACGCCGAAGTTTCTCCCCCTTCCTCCCCCTTGTTAGTTTTGATGGAAGATGATGTCTTGCAGTGCCCCCATCACCCCCACTCCTTGGCTGAGAACGGCTGAAGCCGGAAGTTTGGAAGTATTTTTCGATTCGCCGCGGGCGAATCGTGTTTTGCGTGAAAAACTTCATAAATAATATGAATCAGGATCAGAAGCCGCGAAGCGTGCGAAGCCTGCAAGGGCGACCGCAAAGCCCTTGCAGGTCACCCCACAGAGCCGGGTAAAAACAAAATCAAGCCGAGGGCAGAGATCCAGATGCACGATAACATCCGATCCGCACCGGCAGGCCAGCCCGCCTGTCCCCAAAAAACTATCAGGATAGGAAGCCGCGAAGCGTGCGAAGCCTGCAAGGGCGACCGCAAAGCCCTTGCAGGTCA
>JAKSPR010000150.1 GCA_024404655.1 Clostridia bacterium
TGCGTGCCTAATAGAGCAATTCGTAAAGACAATCAACAGCAAGAAAATTCCAAACATTTCTAATTCCTGGGACACAATCATCGAGGGAGACATCAACGAAGCCTACATGAAAGCGATGGCAAATTTCAAAGGCAATCCCCCGGTGGAAGGCTCCATGGGAACTCCTTCCCCCTATTATCAGGTTGAACTGCGCACCCAATCCGGCGAAATCCCCGCCCCCGGCGAGATCGGCGAGGTCGTCATCATCCCGAAGGACGGGAAGCGCCCCGTCGGCATTTTTGCAGGTTATCTCGGCCATGAAGAACAATACCGTCATGTCTGGCGCGGCGGCGTCTACCATACCGGAGACGCGGCCTACCGGGATGAGGACGGACGGTACTGGTTCCACGGCCGTTTTGACGATATCATCAAGACCGGCGGCTTCCGCGTCGGTCCCTATGAGATCGAAAACGTCCTCATGGAGCATCCCGCCGTTGTGGAATGCAGCGTCGTCGGCGTGGAGGACCCCCTGCGGGGTCAGGCCATCAAGGCCGTCATCACTCCCGCCGACGGGATCGCTCCCACAAAAGAGCTGGAAAAGGAAATCCGCGATTTCACCAATGCCCGCCTTGCCGAATACAAATGGATCCGCATCATCGAATTTGTTTCCGAAATGCCCAAGACCATCAGCGGCAAAATCCGCAAAACAGAGCTCCGCAGAGCTTAAGCCCCCCCTTCCCATAGTTTCAATCCCCCGTCTCCTGTGATCCTCCAAACGCAGCGGGACGGATCATAGCGGACAGCCGGACCGGCACAATCTTTTTCAGATTTTGCCGGTCCGGTTGAAAACTTCATAATTATTTGGTATACTGTTAGGGAACAAAACAGAGAAAACCGGAAAAGGAGGCTGAAAAAAACGATGGTTCCCATGGAGAAAACGGTCAGAAACATGATCTATGGCTATCACGAATACACGCTCGACACCCCCGCCCGCCTGACTTATGCCGGAGACAGCCTCTGCGCCCTGACAGGATGCACGCAGGAAATACTCACCGATCCTGCCCATGATGCTTACCGCCGTCTCATCCATCCGGCGGATGTCACCGCTTATCTTGATTTTCTCTCTGCCCTCTCCCGGAATGAGCAGACAAAAACCGTCGATTACCGGCTCTTAACCGGCTCCGGGGCAATCCTCTGGGTACGGGACACCATGACCTCCCGGAAAACCTCCGACGGCATGAAGGGTGTCTCCGTTCTATGCGATATCACCGGGCTCAAAGCGGAAAACGAAAATCTCCGTTTTCTCAACGATACCATCCCCTGCGGATTTCTGCGCTATACCTGCGAAAAGCTGCCGAAGGTCACCTATCTCAACGACCGCATGCTGGATATCCTCCGTTTCCCCAAGGCCATGGACGGTGAGATCGACTACCGCGAGCTTTACAGCGAAAATATCTATCTCATGATCCCCATGGAGGACCGCCGGAAATTCTCCCATTTCATCGAACAGGTCAAACTGAAAGAAGCACCCATGGCGGGAGAGATCTCCGTCATGCGCTGTGACGGTACACGCGGAATCCTCTACGGCTGGGTTACCAAGGTAATCAACAAGCAGGGGAAAGAGGGATTCCAGAGCGTCTGCATGGATAACACCGAGCGCTCCATCGCCCGCCGCGCCGGAGAGACGGAGCGCTATATCAAGGCCCTCTCCGACGGCTACGACAAAATTTTCGAGTTCGATTTCGTCAACCGTACCGTGCGGTTCTTATACGGACGCAGTACCGATGTCTTTTCCCAACTGCAGAACGTCCCCATGCACATGGAGGACGCCGTCCGCCGCTGGCTGGACAGTACCGTTGCGCCGGCGGACCTCGACCGTACCCGCGCGTTCTTTACCGCAGTCATCTCGGATGCTCACCGCACTGACGGTGCCAAGCCTCCGGAAGTTCGCTTCCGCGCAAAAACAGGCACCGATACCCCCTCCGCTCTGTCCTGCTCCGGCATATTCCTGAAAATCGACGATAACATCAGCTTTTTCTGCTGCCGCCCCGATCCAAAAGACGAGGACAGCGAGCAGCTCCGCACGGAAAACCTCTCACTGAAAAACATGAACGAAGGAATCCGTGATCTTGTCATGCGCTTCACCGAAGGCATCATCGCCTTTGAAGTCTCCGGCGACGGAAAGACCGTCAAGCCCATGTATGTCAGCGACAATGTCTGCGCCTTCTTCGGCTATACTCCCGAGGAATGGATCCCCATGACCCGGTCGTATATTCCCATCGAAACGTTTGTCTCCCGCTCCACCGTCGGATTTTCCCAGTTCCGGACGCTGCTTGATACGGGAGAGGCGGAATTCCGCTATACCGATACCAGACGCGGAGCCGTCCGCTGCATCAAGGCAGTCTGCTCCGAAAAACACGCTGACGGCAGAAGCCCCCGCTATGTCATGCTCTATAATCTCGATAAGAAAAGCGCTGACAGTACCCCGGCACCGGCTGCAGCTCCCTCCGATATCAGTATCCGGACCTTCGGTTATTTCGACGTCTTTGTCGGCGGCAAACCCATCGCGTTCCGCAACAAGAAGTCCAAGGAACTCCTTGCTCTCCTTGTGGACCGCCGCGGTGGGTATATCACCTCCGAGGAAGCCATCGGTTATCTCTGGGAGGACGAGCCTTCAAACGCCGTGACCCTCGCCCGCTACCGGAAGGTGGCCCTGCGCCTCAAAAACATTCTGGAGGAATACGGCATCACGGAAATCGTGGAAGCCGTCGACGGCAAACGCCGCATCGTCCCGGAGCTTGTGAACTGTGACCTATACGACTATCTTGCCAAACGGGATGGCGCGGAAGATCTGTTCAAGGGCAGTTATCTCTCCAATTACAGCTGGGCAGAGGTTACCCTGGGAGAACTGGAAAACAACTGAATTATCATCAGGAGAAATCCGCGATCCGGATTTCTCTTGTTTTTTTCAACAAATTTTTAGCGCTAATCTTGAAAAATTAAGCATATTGTGATATGATAGTATCATAAGTCAAGGCCAGCTCCATAAAACAGAATACAGAGGATTTCATTATGAAGAAGAATGACCGCATCCTTGCCACCCTTCTTGCACTTCTGACCCTCACTGCCTGCGGCGCACAGACGCCGACAGATGTACCCGCTGCCACAGACCTGCCCAAAGAGGAAACCATCCCCGTCACCGAAGCGGAAACGGAAGACCCTCTCGACCCGAAGCTTTCCCCCTCCGACGCAGAAGGAAGAACTTTCACGTTCCTCTACGGCGACAACGAATTTGAACCGAACCTCGACGTCTGCGCCGACGCGGAAAACGGCGAACCGCTCAACGACGCCATCTATGCCCGCAACCGCGCCATTGAAGAAAAATATAACGTAAAGATCCGCTGGGACCGCTATTCCTCCGGCGGTGCGCTGGGTCCCCTTGGAAAAGCCGTCAAAGCCGGAGACGCCGCTTATGATGTCTATACCGAAAACGGCGTCAATTCCTTCTCCGCCGCCATGCAGGGCTATACCCAGCAGCTCAATGACTTCCCTTTCATCGACTTTGAAAAGCCTTACTGGAACTCCGGCATGCTGGCGGGCAGCTCCATCAACTATAAGAACTACTTTGCCTACAGCGATATGAACATCCACGCTCTCGGTGCGACCCCCTGCGTACTGTTCAATAAGGTCGTCGCCGGACAGTACGATATGAACAATCTCTATGAGATCGTCACAAACGGTGAGTGGACCTTTGACAAGATGAAAGAGTGCATCAAGATGGTTACAGGCGACCTCGACGGCGACGGCAAGGTCACGGAAAAAGACCGCCTCGGCTTTATCGGCAATACCTTTGTCATCGACTGCTTCCTCTCCGGCACAGGTTATCAGACCATCACCAAGGATGCGGACGACATGCCGGTGCTCCATGTCCAGACCGAGGAATATTTCAATATCGTCTCTTCCATCATTGACCTCTGCTCCTTTGATAACGGCTCCTACATCTGTGACCGCTATTCCGGTGTTGACCGGGAATATGCCCCCATGGAAGCACTGGCGGAAGACCGGGCGCTGTTCTGGATCGCCAACCTCAAAGGCGTGGAACGTATGCGCGGCATGGAATCACCCTTCGGCATCCTGCCCATCCCGAAGCTGAACGACGAGCAGAGCGACTACCGCATCCACTATCAGGCCAACATCGGCGGTGCCATGAGCGTCCCCGTCACCGTCGAAGACCGGGAACTGACAGGCGCGATTCTGGAAGATATGGCTTATATGTCTTCAAAGACCGTCAAGCCCGCCTATATTGATGTGCTTCTGCAAGGCAAATTCCTGCGTGACGAGGAATCCCTTGTGACGCTGGAGATCATGTTTGACAGCTACTACAGCGATATCGGCTTCATGACCGGCGGCTCCGGCATTACGGTCCTCAACGATCTGCGTGACTACGTTGCCAACAACCGTATGGATTTCGCCTCCAAAATCGAAAAGAAGATCAAGAGCTACGAAAAGAACCTGACCAAGATCCGCGACACCTATTTACAGGAGCGGGAATAATCCTGAGGAAACCCCATGATTTTTGAAAAAAACAGACACGCACAAAAACTCCGTCTTCTGGCCTTTGACCTGGACGGCACCCTGAGCCAGCACAAATCTCCCCTTGAAAAGGAAGCGCGCGATGCGCTCACCGCCCTCTCCGCCCGCTATCATCTTCTGATGGTCGGCGCTGGCAGCTGCTCCCGTATTTTTGCTCAGATGGAGCATTTTCCCATTGATATCATCGGCAACTACGGCATGGAGCATACGGTTTTCGACCCGGAAACCGGCTCCGCCCGCATCGTTTTCAGCGATACCGTTCCATGCGACAGAGAAACGCAGATTGCCCGCGTGGAGATGCTGCGGCAGAAGTACGGCTTCACTTCCTACGCCGGTGACAGCGTGGAATTTCACGCAAGCGGCTGCGTCACTTTCCCCATTCTCGGTACGAAGGCAAAGCTGCCCGACAAGCTCGCCTTTGACCCGGACCGCTCCCGCCGCCGTGCCATCCTCGATGACGTTGTGAAGACCTTTCCCGACTATAATGTCTTTGTCGGCGGAACGTCCTCCTTCGATATGTCCCCCGCAGGCTACAATAAGTATGAAGCCCTCTGCCGTTATGCCGACGCAAACGACTATACTCACGATGAAATTCTCTTTTTCGGAGACGATTTCGGCCCCGGCGGCAATGACGAAAGCGTCTTCCGCTCGGATATCGCGTTCTGCCCCGTTGACGACTACCGCAGATTCCCCGCACTTGCAAACGAACTTTTATAATTTTTCAGAATATACAGCAAAAAATGAAAGGAATCACATCATGAAAAGCCATATTAAAGCCCCGATCGCGGCCCTCCTGGTCCTTGCATCCGCTGCTGCAGTTGTCTCCTGTGGCGAAAATACCACTGTCCCCGAGACAACCAAGCCCGTCCAGAGCGGCGAAACCGCTGCGGCGGAAACGGAAGCCGCCGAGACCACCCAGTATTATGAGCCCGATTCCCTCCCCGCAGACCTGAACTTCGGCGGAAAGACCGTCAATGTTTTCGGCTGGGACGGCGCTGCCAACAACGAATTCTTCGTTGAGGAACAGGACGGCGATATCGTCCACGACGCCATCTTCAACCGCAACAAGGCCGTGGAGGAACGTCTGGATATCACACTGAACTACACTCTCGCCCCCGGTGCTTATAATGACCGTGATCAGTGGGTCAAGATGATCGCCGGCAGCATCATGGCCGGAGACGGTGCTTATGACATCGCCGCAGGCTATTCCATGTGCGGTGCAACCCTCGCATACCGCCGTCTGCTGCTGGATCTGACCCAGCAGGAGTACATCGACTTTTCCAAACCCTGGTGGCCCCAGTCTCTGATCAAGGAAGCCACCTGCGGCGGCAAGCTCTATTTCTGCTCCGGTGATATCTCCGCAAACATGATCGACTACCTCTATGGCATCTTCTTCAATAAGCAGATGATCACGGACTACGACCTTGAAAATCCCTATCAGGCCGTCAAGGACGGTACATGGACACTGGATAAGCTGAAAACCATGTCCTCCGGTGTCTATAAGGATCTGAACGGCGACGGCAAGAAGGACCTCTCCGACCAGATCGGTTATGTGGTCCAATCCGTGTGGTCCGATACGTTCTTCTTTGCTTCCGGTCTGCGAACCTCTCAGATCGGTTCTGACGGTCTGCCCATGCTCTCCGAAGAATTCGGCGGCGAAAAGACCCAGGCGCTGCTGGAAAACCTGCTTGATTTCTTCTCCAAGGACTATGCTTATTTCGGTGAGGAAACCAACGATATCCGCAATACCTTCATCGAAGGCCGCTCTCTGTTCTTGACCCATGAAATCTACTTCTCCGGCAAGTTCATGCGTGATTCCCAGGTGGAATACGGTCTGCTCCCCATTCCGAAGTATGACGAAGCGCAGAGCGACTACTACACCGTTTCCTCCTTCCCCTATACCCTTTACGGCATCCCGGTGGATGTCAAGGACCCGTCCATGAGCGCCGCCGTTCTCGAAGCCCTCGCTTCCGAGAGCTACCGCACCGTCTCTCCCGCCCTCTTTGAGACTGCGCTCAAAGTCAAGTACGCCTCCGATAACGAAGTCTCCGAAATGTACGATATCATCCGCGCCTCCAACGTCTTCGATATCGGCCGTATCTTCAACGACAGCATGAACGGCAAGACCTACTCCATGTTCCGCACCTCCCTGCAGAACAAGAATTCCAACTGGATCTCCACTTACAATAAGGAACTCAAGTCCCTCACCAAGAATTACCAGAAGGTCATCGATGCGCTGATCGCAGAAGAGTAAACGATCCACAACAGCATATATCAAATGCGGTGTGACCAGAGTCACACCGCATGTTTTACGGGTACTCCGATGATCGCTTATAAAACTGTAATTTTGATGAATACACCCGGCGAGAATCGCCAGCCAAGGAGGGTGGTGTGGGGGTTAATCTGAATAACATCTATCACATAATCTGGTGAGGGAGAGGCAGGGAAACT
>JAKSPR010000151.1 GCA_024404655.1 Clostridia bacterium
AGTAAAGGAACTTGGAAGTGGATTTACAGCAACCGCCTGGGCGGAGGATGGCATGCCCGGCATCGGACCTCTGACGCGCAGAGGGATTCCCCTCCTTGTCCTCTCGGCGGAGCAGGACGGACAGAATCAACGACACATCATCCTGTCTGTCCGCGTCACCTTGTACGGGATTCTTCTTGCCGCTTATACCGTCCGGGAGACGTGGGACGAAAACGGGGAATTTCTCTGTGCAGCCGAAAAAACAAAGGACTGACGGAAACCGTCAGTCCTCATGGGGGAGAACTTATTTACTGATGGTGTGGGTTTTCAGATATTCCAGCCATCTGGTGGAGTAGACGCCGCCGATGTGGATACCGTCGGAGGTCGCTTCGGGATTCAGATTGCCTGTTTCATCCATGAGACATTCCGCGACATTGACGAAATAGGCACTCTTTTCGGTGCACATGTCGACGATCTTCTGGTTGAAGGCCGCAACGCTGTAGTTGTTGACGCTGGAATGATAATCACGGGATTTCGCCCACTTTTCTTCGTTGATCGGAAGAATGGACTGAACGTAGACAATGGCGTTCGGGTTGACTTCGCGCACACGGTCGATGATCTGACTGTAGTAGTTGATGAAGGAGGAAATGGAACCCCAGCCAAGCTCATTGATGCCGAACATCAGATAGACCTTTTCAAACTTCGCCGTGGCGATCGCATCATACATGGTGCGGTAGGAACCGTCCGTCATGAGGATCGTCTCTTTGTCAAAGAACTGCTTGACGTTCAGACCGACCGACGCAAAGTAGGTCGCGTTGATCTTGACGGACATGGACAGACCGACGATGAGGGAGTTGCCGATGAACAGAGAATCATCGAAATAGCTGTCATCCACCATGGCAGATTCCGGAACCGCGCCGGAGAGATCATAGGTCGGCAGATCCACGGGGATGATCGGTTCTTCCGGTTCGGGGAAGAATTCTTCTTCCAACTGTTTTTCCAGTTCTTCCTGACGGCGCAGCTCTTCGATGTAGGCCGTTTCGTATTCGTGCAGAGCGGCAAAGGGAACCGCGGAGCACAGCAAGTGGGGCTGCTTGCCTTCGTCGGTGAAGACTTTGTAGAAATACATGTTTTCGTCATCCATGGCGATATTGACAAAGGAGGACGGGTCTGCCGTGCAGGTGCTGTCAAGGAACTTCGCATCCGGTGCAAGCGCTTTTTCCGCAAAGGCGGCTTCGTAGCCCGTGCGCATGAGCGCGGCCAGCGCATCGGCGTATCCGGATTCCAGATCGTAGATATCCAGCGGCGCATAGATGGAGGCTTTTTCGGTATCGTAGATGAGGACACGCACCGTTTCGCTTACCGTGTCGTCTGTCTGCTCGCGGGAGGTCAGAACGCAGCTGTAAACGGGGCCGGCTTTGTAGAGGATGTAGTCCACCGTCACGATGGTATTGCCGCCTTCGCGGGCGGTGTTGTCACCGCGGCACTGACGTTCCAGGGAGGAAACGCAGCTGTAGCAGTAGTTGTTGAAGCCTTCGCTGTCCGTCTTCGGGCTGGCACCATAGAACCGGTAGCCGGAGGAAATCAGCAGCTGTGCGCCGCCCTCGGCTTCATGCTCTCCGGGATAATAGGCAATATCGTCTTCCGGCTGGAAAACGGGGACCGGAGGCTCCGTCACGGCTTCCGTTTCCGTGGCAGCGGCATCGGTGGTGTGGACTTCGCTGCTCCCTTTGGGAGGCTGCTCCACGGGACGCGGACGGATTTCACGGAATAAAAGGATGCCGAGGATGATGACACAGACCGTCAGAAAGACAAACAGACAGAGAAGTCCGTTCTTTTTGAGAAAATTCAAAGGTAGCCCCCCTCTCAGCCCTTCGCGCCCGGAACGGTGACATTCTTGTCAATGACAAAATGGACCGGCATGCCGTGACGGTAGATGGGGTTCAGCTCTCCTTCGCAGAGAGGGAGAATGTAGTCGATGCAGGCGTCGGTGATGCCGTTGCCTGCGGCATTGATGAAATGATCGGGGACACAGCGCACATTGTTGGCGGCCTGGGTGATGTCCACCGCACCGATGTCCACCGTGTAGGGCTTATCGGAGGTACGGATAAAGCACATCATCTTGCCCGTAACGCCGCGCACCGCATAGTCAACAGCGCTTCTTCCGACCAAAACGGATTCTTCAATATCCGTCCGGGAGGCAACGTGAGACGCACAGCGCTGCAGAATGTTCAGCTCCACGGAGCGGACTTTGCAGCCGATCTTTTCTTTGATCCAGAGCTCCAGCGTTTTGCCCGCGCCGGAGAGATATTTGTGACCGAAAACGTCGGTCGCACCGCTCTGGGTACCTTCTCCGACGTAGGTGCCGTCCGCCAGACGGATACCTTCGGAGACCGCAATGACGACATTGGGATGACGGGCAAGGGCGGAGCGCAGATCACGCTCGAACTGCTCGTAGGAGAAGACCCGCTCCGGCAGATAAACGGCGTCGGGAGCAGCACCGTGATAACGGGAGAGAATGCCTGCGGCGGCAGTCAGCCAGCCCGCATCCCGGCCCATGATCTCCACGACCGTGACCGCAGGAACCGCATAGACCGCGCAGTCCCGCATCATTTCCTGTACGGAAACCGCGACATATTTCGCTGCGGAGCCGTAGCCCGGTGTGTGGTCCGTACCCATGACGTCGTTGTCGATGGTCTTCGGCACACCCATGACCCGCAGGGGATAGTTGTGGGCTGCGGCGTAGGCATAGAGCTTTGCCACCGTGTCCATGGAATCGTTGCCGCCGATATAGAAGAAATAGCGGATATCGTATTTTGCAAAGATTGCAAAGAGCTTTTCATAGATTGAGGGATCCTTGTCGGGATCGGGCAGCTTTTTCCGGCAGGAGCCGAGGGCTGCAGCGGGGGTACATTCCAGCGCATGGAAGGCTTCTTCATCCGCAAACTGGGGGTCCAGCAGCGTCAGACGCTCTTCAAGAAGTCCCACAATGCCGTTGACGGCACCGTAGACTTTGCCGATTTCTTTGTGGGCCATCGCACCGCGGATGACGCCGGATAAGGTCGCATTGATCGCAGCAGTCGGTCCGCCGGACTGACCGATGACTGCGTTTCCGTATAATATTTCCATAGGTAATGATCCTCTTATTGTCCGAATAAAGATGAAATGCGTCAGGGGTCGAATCCTGACGACTGGTTGTAATAATAGTATAACACAGGAGGGCGCGAGTTTCAAGAAGTCACGGGGCGGAATCCGTAAATTTTTTTTCACAGGAAAAACATTTACACTGTGTTCACATTTTGGAGCAATGGAAATGTTATACTATCATTGGATGTTAAACCGTTACAGATGTCATAATAATCTCCATGAAAAGAACACTCAATATGAAAAAGAAAGGACGCCTGCTATGAAGACACGAATCATGACCCTTTTGTGTGCCGCGCTGCTCACCGTCACAACCTGTACGATGACCGCATGCCTTGGCTTCGGCGAGATCATTCCCGCCGATACCGATGGAAAATCCGCCGCCGATCAGGTGGCAGAACATCAGGGACAGAATAACCCCGATCCGTGGGCAGGAAACGGAAAGGATCCCGCACCCGCCGATACGGAAAAGGAGGAACCCACGACCCAGCCTCCCGCCCCCGTCACGGAGCCTGTGACCCAGCCGGCCGTCAAGCCTGTTGATCCCCCGAAAGAAGATCCCAAGCCCGCCGAGACCGAAGCTCCCGAGCCCGAGGAGACAGAGCCCGCCGAAACGGAACCCGCAGAGCTCCCCGGAGAACCGGTCATACCAGGTGATCTCCCATCCTCCGTCATCAGCCTTCCCGCTGCAGGCAAGCTGACCTCACAGCAGTCAAAGAACCTCGTCCTCGGCGCGGATTATACCGCAGCACAGAATACGGACGGCACCCTCACCGTCAATGTGGGCGTCTCCCTGTCCAGCTATGAGATCTTCGCCAGCGCCAGAGAGAACTCCGGCATGCTCACCGTCAACGGAGAGAACGTCCTGTTCTCCACCCCCCAGCTCACCAATGAGGAACGTTCCATGCATACATTCCCGCTTCTCACAAAGACCTTCACCCTCCCCGCAGGCACCACGCAGATCAGTATTCAGGTCCAGTGGCAGTTCGGCGGCAACTACGGCGGTACCTATATCACCGACCTCACCGCAGGCGCGGTTCTCGTCGTCGGATAAAATCAATGTTTTCACGGAAAAATCTTCGGATTTTTCCGTGTTTTTTTGAAAAAACTCTTTACAGAACCCGATTTCCGTGCTATAATATGAAATGTATGTAAAGAAAATATTCTGTACATACGATCATCCTCTCACGCGGAATACGGGATAAAGTCCCGGATGCAGATTTAAAAGACCTGCAAGGGAGTTTTCACCCGCCGTATGCTGCGGAGCAGGAAATATTTTATGAGGTGAAACACCATGATTAAAAAGGACGAAAAACAGGCAGTCATCGCTGCCAACAAGACCCACGAGACCGATACCGGTTCTCCCGAAGTTCAGATCGCCATTCTCACTGCCCGCATCAACGAGCTGAATGAGCACTTCAAGAAGAACCCGAAGGATCACCACAGCCGCCGCGGCATGCTGAAGATGGTCGGTCACAGAAGAAACCTTCTCAACTATCTCCAGAAGAAGGATATCGAGCGTTACCGTGCTGTCCTCGAGAAGCTGGGTCTCAGAAAGTAAGTCTTTTTTCACCCGCCGCGTCTGTGTCGGGTGAGGTCGGATCGGTCGGGTCTTTTGAAACCCGACCGTTTCCGTATCTTTCAGAAAACAACGGAGTGTCGCTGTGTATAGCAGTTAACCGTACATTGAACCCAGACCATGTTCAGTGCAGGGTTAACTTCTAAACATGGCGGAACCCCGGAAAACAATATTTTCAAGGAGGGTAAATCCATGTTTGAAAACTATAAGGTATTCAATACCGTCCTCGCCGGAAGACCTCTCATGGTCGAGACCGGTAAGGTCGCAGGACTGGCAAACGGTTCCTGTATGATCCACTACGGCGATACCGTCATCCTGGCTTGCGCTACTGCTTCCAAGCAGCCCAGAGACGGCATCGACTTCCTCCCCCTGTCTGTTGACTTCGAGGAGAGAATGTACGCTGTCGGCCGTATCCCCGGCGGCTACCTCAGAAGAGAGGGTAAGCCCAGCGAAAAGGCGATCCTGACCTCCCGCGTCATCGACCGTCCGATCCGCCCCCTGTTCCCCAAGGACCTGCGCAACGACGTCTGCATCTCCTTAACCGTCATGAGCCTCGATAACGACTGCAGCCCTGAAATCACCGCTATGATCGGCGCTTCCATCGCCCTGTCCATTTCCGATATTCCGTGGAACGGACCGATCGCAGGTGTGTTCGTCGGCCTGGTTGACGGCCAGATCGTCATCAACCCCACTTCCGAACAGCGCGCAAAGTCCGACCTCGAACTGACTGTCGCAGGCTCTCACCAGAAGGTCGTTATGATCGAGGCTGGTGCAAAGGAAGTCTCCGATGAGACCATGTTCAATGCCATCATGGCAGCACATGAGGAAATCAAGAAGCTCTGCGGCTTCATTGATGCCATCGTCGGCGAGATCGGTAAGCCCAAGTTCACTTACGCTTCCGGCGAGCTCGATCATGATATGTTCGATAAGATCTTCGCTTTCTGCGAGAAGGACGTCATGGCAGCACTCGATACCGATGATAAGAATGTCCGCGATGCCCGCATGCAGCCCGTCAGAGAGGCTATTTTCGCTCAGTTCGGTGAGGAATATCCCGAGCTTGAGACCATTTATGAGGAACTCATTTATAAGATCCAGAAGAAGATCGTCCGCCGCTGGCTGCTTGTCGATAAGAAGCGCGTTGACGGCAGACGTATGGATGAGATCCGCCCGCTGGCAGCAGAGGTTTCCGTTCTGCCCCGCGTCCATGGCTCCGGCCTGTTCACCAGAGGCCAGACTCAGGTCCTGACCGCTGCAACCCTCGGCTCCATGTCCGATATCCAGCTGCTGGACGGTATCGACGAGGAAGAATCCAAGCGCTATATGCACCATTATAATATGCCCGCTTACTCCACCGGTGAGGCGAAGGCTTCCAGAGGTCCCGGCAGACGTGAGATCGGTCACGGCGCACTCGCTGAACGCGCACTCGTTCCCGTTCTTCCTTCCGTTGAGGAATTCCCGTACGCAATCCGCCTCGTTTCCGAGGTCGTTTCTTCCAATGGTTCCACTTCTCAGGCTTCCATCTGCGGCTCCACTCTGGCCCTCATGGACGCAGGTGTTCCGATCAAGGATCCCGTTGCCGGTATTTCCTGCGGTCTGATCACCGAGGAGGACGGCTCTTTCATGACCATGATTGATATTCAGGGTCTGGAGGACTTCTACGGCGATATGGACTTTAAGGTTGCAGGTACTCATAAGGGTATCACCGCCATCCAGATGGACCTGAAGATCGACGGTCTGACCCCCGAGATCATCAAGGAGGCTTTCGAGGTCACTCATAAGGGCCGCGATTATATCATTGATGAGATCATCCTCAAGGCAATTCCGCAGCCCAGAGAGGAAGTTTCCGAGTTCGCTCCCAAGATGATCACCATGAAGATCAATCCCGATAAGATCGGCGATGTCATCGGCTCCAAGGGTAAGAATATCCAGAAGATCACCGGCGACAGCGGCGCACAGGTCGATATCGAGGAGGATGGTACCATCTTCATTTCCGCCGTCAGTAAGGATTCCATCAAGATGGCAAAGAGCATGATCGAGGAACTCATTTTCGAGCCGATCGCAGGCGCGATTTATAAGGGCGTTGTCACCAGAGTCATCCCGATCGGCGCTTTCGTCGAGATCGCACCCAAGTGTGAGGGCCTGGTCCACATTTCCAAGCTGGATAACCGCCGCGTCGAGAAGGTCGAGGACGTTTGCAACGTCGGTGATGAACTGCTCGTCAAGGTGCTCGGCGTTGATGAGAAGGGCAGACTGAACCTTTCTCATAAGGAGTGCATCTCCCCGGACTAACACAAACCCAAGG
>JAKSPR010000152.1 GCA_024404655.1 Clostridia bacterium
GGTTCTATGATGAGGAAACAGAGATGATTCGTTCAAAAAGTAGGGATGAAGCAGTTGGGTTAAAAGATATTATGCCTCAAAAAGATTTTGATCTTTACCTGTCATTTCACAATAAATATAATCAGGCAAGTTCTGCTAAAGCAGGCAGAATTAATGCGAGCAGAGATATTGCCCAAATCCTTGGAGTTTCTGATATTGATGTACAAAATGCATTGATGAAACTGGAATGGGAATGTATAGACTTTTTTTGTCAAGCGTGGGATCGCACAGAAGCTGAGGATGCAGATATTCTCCGTAAAGTCAAAATGAATCATAAGAGATATGTTAATACACATTCACAAGGAATTAGATGGTATCAGATTCATAATAGATTCAGAGATTCACTGATAGATATCATTGAGTGTTATCAGTTTGACTTCGCCCCTGTATCCGGCTTCTCTGAGGCCCGCTGTGAAGCCGGATTTGGAGAAAATATAAAAATGGTACTTTTTCCCTTTGCCGAACACATCGGCGTAATGCCGGATCAGCTCCAATTCATCCGCGCCGACCGGCTCGTTTTTGTATTTGCAGGAACCGATGATATATTCGTCACCGTCTGCAGGAGTACCAACAATGTCAATCTGGACCTCTTTTTTTGCTATGGTATCAGTACCCCACCATTGACCGACATCGGAAAGAATGATCGGCAGATCGACTGCATACAGCATAAGATAGTCACGGCACATCTGCTCATATATAAGACCCATATAGTCGGGAATGTAACGTCTGATAACCAGGTCATAGATCAAACCGATACGTCCTGCACTGATTGCGGAGGTGTTTTGAGGTATAAACCGATACCAGAAACGGAAATAGTTGTCCGCGACGGTATATATTGTTTTCTTGCCAGGCTTTTCTGCAATCGGTGTTTCTTTTTTTAAAATGCCGAGATCCAGGAGAACTTTCAGATATTTTGCACAGACCGCTGATTCCATACCTACCTTAGTTGATATTTCGTTTGATCGTGATGCTCCGCTTGCAACAGCGGTTATGATGGAATTGTAGATCGCGGGCTCGCGCAGATCCTGCTTTAGCAGGTTTTCCGGTTCTTCGAAAAGGTAACTGGACGTGTTGAAAAAATTGTTTTTCAGTGCTTCATCAACATCGTCATAGACATCCAGTTTGTTGATATAATGAGGAATGCCGCCGGTTATGCCATATATCAAAGGCTGCTGCTCAAAAGACAGATTGGGATTAAAGGCGGTCATTTCCTTGTATGTCATTGCATGGATCTTATATTGACCTGTACGGCGGCCATAGAGCGGACTTTCATAACCGAGTACCTGATTCTCCATAAAACTCATAGATGAGCCGCAGAGTATCAAAAAGAGTTGACTGTCCTTCCATATATGGTCAATCATGTGCTGCAGTCGGGATGAAATAGACCTGTCTGCATTGGCCAGATAAGGATACTCGTCGATTTCAAACACGATGCGTTTGGTTTCAGCTATTCGGGTAATTTCAGTAAAGGCGGCGTCAAAGCTCTGAAATACCGGTGCCTGATCCGTACCGGGATGATTCAGTTCGTAGATTGCCTTGGACAATGCACTGAGATTTTCCTGACTTCCGGCGTTCAGCGCAGAAAAAAAGACTGTGGGTTTGTCTTTGCAGAATTCATTGATCAAAGCTGTTTTCCCGACACGTCTGCGTCCATACACAATCAGACACTCAAATTTCCCCCTGCCATAACGACGGTCCATATCCTGGAGTTCTTTCTCACGTCCATAAAACATAACATCACTCCTTATCAACTCATGAGTTAGTAACTTATGAGTTGATTATATCATGTATCATCAGTTTTGTCAAGAAGACAGCAGATATTCAGAAATATATACAATACATTTCGATAATTCGCAGTACTTCTTGTCAGCAAAAAAGCAATTGACATTTCTCAAAATATATGCTAAAATAAGTACAGCGAAAAAACGTTGACGAGCCGTTATATTATTCAGGCTTCCAATGGACCTGGTGGGATAGTATTTTCAGCACACAGTGTGCCGAACAGGATTCCCGCAAAACTGCACAGAATGATTAACATTGAAGGAGTATTGTGTATGGATGAAAAACTGAAAGCCCTGTTTACGCCGTGGAAGATCGGAAATGTGGAGATCAAGAACCGTATCGTTCTGACTTCCATGGGTGGTACCGACCTGTTCGGCTGGATGGAGAAGAACCATTTTGACCGGGACGGTGCCCATTTCCTTATGGAGGTTGCAAAGAATAATGCAGGTCTGGTGCTTCCCGGATGCCAGCCTGTATACAATCCCATGTTTGGTCAGTGGCTCCACAAAAACAAGAAGATGTACAAGGATCTCGCTGCATGGATGCCGGAGTTCCATAAGACCGGAGCAAAGCTGTTTGTACAGTTGACCGCAGGTTTCGGACGCAGCTTTACCGTCAGTGAGATGATGGAGACTCTTTATAACAACAAGGTGCTCCGTGTCCTTTCCAAGCCTGTGATGGATCTTGACAAGATCACGGCTGCTCCCAGCCCATCTGAAAACCGCTGGTCGGATAAGCTTCCTTCCCGCGAGATGACCAAAGAGGAAATCAAGGAGTTCATCGATGCATTTGCAAAGAGCGCAAAGATGCTCATGGATGCCGGTGTCGACGGTGTTGAGGTCCACGCTGTACATGAGGGTTATCTGCTGGATCAGTTTACTCTGAATTATGTCAACCATCGTACCGATGAATACGGCGGAAGCCTTGAAAACCGCTACCGTTTTGCTGCGGAGATTGTAAAGGCGATCAAAGCTGCATGCGGAAAGGATTTCCCCGTCTCTCTGCGCTACAGTGTTGTGTCCAAGACCAAGGGCATGCGTCAGGGTGCGCTTCCGGGTGAGGACTACAAAGAAGTCGGCCGTGACATGGCGGAATCCGAAATTGCGGCAAAGTTCCTTCAGGATGCCGGCTATGATATGCTCAACTGCGATAACGGTACATACGATGCATGGTACTGGGCGCATCCGCCGATCTATATGCCGGAAAACTGCAATCTGGAAGATGTCAAGCATATCAGGAAGTTCGTGGATATTCCCGTCGTCTGTGCTGGACGCATGACCCCCGATGCTGCTGCTGAGGCAATTGCAGCAGGAGAACTGGACGGTGCAGGCTTTGCACGTGCTTTCCTTGCCGATCAGGCTTGGGTCACAAAACTGATGGAAGGTCATCCCGAGGACATTCGTCCCTGTATCCTCTGCCATAACGGCTGTTTCAATATGTGCCACTATAAGGGCGTGCCGAATGATCAGGACCTTTCGGATTCCCTCCATCTTTCCCGCTGTGCTGTCAACGCAGAGACCATGCAGTGGAAGAAACACAAGATTGTTCCCACCACAAGTCCGAAGACCGTCCACATCATCGGCGGCGGTATCGGCGGTATGGAAACTGCTCGGGTTCTGGCACTGCGCGGACATAAACCTGTCATTCATGAAAAGAGCGACCATCTGGGCGGTGTTTTCGTTGCAGCGGGCGCTGAAAGCTATAAAGGCAAACTGCGTGATCTGCTTGCGTGGTACATCCGTGAGATGGAAAAGCTGCAGGTGGAGATTCGCCTGAATGATGAAGTCAGCGATGTGACTTCTCTTGGCGATGGACATATCGTGGTGGCGACCGGCGCGTCTCCCCGGATTCTGAAGAGCATTCCGGGACATGAAAAGATGATCGAGGCCTGTGACTATCTGACGGGAACGCCCGTCGGGGACCGTGTCGCCGTGATCGGCGGTGGTCTGACCGGTTCCGAAATTGCTTATGAGCTTGCACTGCAGGGTAAGGAAGTCTCTATTGTGGAAATGAAGAACGACCTCGTTGCACAGAAGGGTGTTTGCCTTGCAAACAGTTCCTATCTGCGTGAGTGGTTCGATCTTCATAAGGTTCCCGTCTATCTTGAAACGACACTCAGTGAGGTACGTGACGGTTCCATCCTCTGCAGGAAAAAGGACGGAGCGACGGTCGAAATTCCCTGTGACAGCGTGATCTCGTCTGCCGGCTATATTCCCGCACCGCTTGCAAAAGCATCCGGAAAGGTACATCTTGTCGGTGACTGCGCAGAGGTAGGCAATCTGAAAACGGTTATATGGCGCGCTTATGAAACCGCTATGAAGATCTGAAAAGCAAGGAGGCAATATTAATGAATCTCACAAAAGAACAGGAAGATATTCTCAATGGTTCCCGCGGCGAGACCATGGCAAAGGTCATGGAGACCCTCGTCCGTTACGGTGAACTCTACCACGCAGATTCCATGGTTCCCGTTACGGGAAAATTCAATCATCTGGTCACATCTTTCGGTCTGAAAGCGCTGGCTCCGGTCTATGACCTGATGAACAAGCTGATCGAAGCCGGAGCAGTCTCCGGAACAAAGTTTTCTGCGGACCCCCGGCCCCTTGACAAGAATGTGCCGTCCTCATTTTTACAGAACATTGTGTTCAACCACTTCATGTATACAAAGCAGGATTTTTATGAGGATCAGCTGACAAAACTGGGACTGATGGAAAAGGACGCATTTACCTGTACCTGCTATATGGATGAGGTCGGCAATACACCGAAGAAGGGAGACATCCTCTCCTGGTCCGAATCCTCGGCTGTTGTCTATGCAAACTCTGTTCTCGCCGCCCGCTGCAACCGCAATTCCGGTATCATCGACCTGATGGGTGCTGTCTGCGGCTTCGTACCGAACTTCGGGCTTCTGACCGATGAGGGACGAAAAGCAAAATGGATCGTTGAAGTTAAGACATCAAAAAAGCCGGAGGCTCAGCTGCTCGGTTCTGCCATCGGCATGAAAGTCATGGAAGATGTACCCTACATCAGGGGCCTTGACAAGTGGCTCGGTACGCTTGATGATGACGCACGTGCATATCTTAAGGACATGGGTGCTGCGACTGCATCCAACGGTGCCGTCGGTCTTTATCATGTCGCCGGGATCACCCCGGAGGCAGTGGAGAGCGGGGAAGATCTAATCCTGCCTGATGCACAGGTCTATGTTATTGATGATGCAGAACTGCAGCGTGTTTACGATTCCTATCCCGTAATCTGGAAAAACAAGGATGCAACACCGAAACTCTGTTTCATGGGCTGCCCGCACATGAGCCTTGCCCAGCTGATTGACTGGACAAAGCGTGTTGAAGGAGGACTGGCCGCAGCAGGAAACGCAAAGGTCGTTATTCCCACCGTCTTTACCGCAGCTCCCGCAGTTATCAAGAAATTCGAGGAGACAGAATATGCTGCGAGACTGAAAAAGACCGGTGTCATCCTGTCCTATATCTGTCCGCTGATGTATATGAACAATCCGCTGAGCACAAAGATGCCTGTCATTACTTCGAGCAACAAGCTTCGCACCTATACAAGTGCAAGATATTATACCGATGATGAGATCCTTGTGCAGATCACAAAGGGAGGAAACTGACATGAAAGAATTTAGAGGACGTGTTGTTGCAAAAGGTACCGTTTCTGCACCGGCTCTGGTGTCCCACGGTGGTCTGAATACGCTGGCATCCTTCCAGAAGGCTCTGCAGTTCGGTGATAAAAAGGCAACCTGCGGTGACCAGAACAACCCCGATCTCTACGGCAAGCAGATGGCCGGCAAAGCACTGTGTCTGCCCCGGACAATCGGTCCCCCGACAGGCGGTCTGGTCCTGTACTGCGCCTGCTCCATGCACCGCCAGCCGGCATGCATGCTGTTCTCCGAACCGATCGACTCTCTGGCAGCAGCAGGAGCAATCCTCCAGGATGTGTGGCTGAGTGATGTGAACATGCCTGTCATTGATTCTCTTGGTGAAGAGTTCCTTGCTTATGTCAAAGATGGTATGACCGTGACCATCGGAGACGGTGGCCTTGTGACAGTTGAATGAATCAAATGGGCTTCCGCAGATCTGCGGAAGCCCTGATAGGTATTTTCGTGTCAGAAAAAACTGTCATGGAATTAAGAATGTGCACTGAGATGTCCTATTGACTTAAGCAACTCAAAGTGGCGCGGACATCACTGTCCTTACCGACTTCGTCCGTTGCTTGGAAGACAATGATAATACCTTTCTTCAATAAACCAAAAACGGTACAGCCTGGACTGTACCGTTTTTCACTTCGCAAAGTCTTTGCTTATTCGCCCTCAAGCATCTGGTTTACCGTTTTGTCGATAGCCTTTTCGATTCTGGAACGGCCTTTTTCCAGTCGGGAAATGAAATCGTTTTTGCCTTCGTAGATGTTGCCGGACAGCTGATTGACAAGGTCAGTGGACCAGCCGAACAGATAACCGATATCCACGGAAACAGTGTTCAGCATGGTATTGAACATCTCAATGGAGTCTTCATCACGCATACCCTTGTAGCAGAGTGCGGTCTGGATTTCGGGGATCACATCCCGCAGACCGAGGAAGGACATATAGTCGATGACTGAGCCGGAACGCTCCGGATCCTGCAGGGATTTCGGCAGCATGAGAGCAAGGGTGTACTGGCTTACCATGGTGTAATAGTTCTCCTGCGCTTCATCCAGTTTGGGGGCGGGGATCAGACCGTATTCGATGTCCAGATTGCGGAAGTCTGCGGCGGAGATACCAAGCGGTCCCTGATAGAACATCGCGCGGCCGTTTGCAAACATATTGATGGCACCGACGGGATTGCCGCTCATGTCGCCGTTCATCATGATGCAGTTGCCGGGGACGGAGAGGATGCCGAGCAGCTTCTCAAAAGCGGTCTGCATGCGGCTGACGTCAGGTGTGATCTGTGGAACGCCGTCTTTGCCTTTGCTGACAAGGAAGTTGCCGCAGCCGTTGAGCACGGTCATCGTGCCTTCGGAGTGCTGTACGCCATAGCCGAAGATGCAGTTCGTGGAAAGATCGCAGACAAAGGAACTGTCACCGTTCAGATTGGCAGCTTCCGTGTTATAGCGGGCCATCATATCATAGGTCCATTTTCCGCTTCTGACTGCATCGTAGGGAAGTTCAAGGTCCAGCTGTTCACACATCGTGCGG
>JAKSPR010000153.1 GCA_024404655.1 Clostridia bacterium
ACACCGTTTTCATCAAAGATATATGTTACGCCGTTTACTTCCTTCGTAGTATCCAATGTTTTCATTCCTTTCCCTTATAAAATCAGGTGAAGAACTTCCTTGATCCGTCTTGTTCTGAAAATCAGAACGGCAGATCGTCATCTCCGGAAATTTCTTCAAACTTCGGTGCTGCAGGCTGTGCAGTCTGGGCACCGGCACCGTATGCGGGTGCGGGTCTTGCGAAATCGTTATCTGCCGGAACACCTGCGAATGCGGGTGCTGCTCCTGCGGAATCGGACTTGGATTCCGTGAAGGTAGCCTCGTCGGCAACGACTTCGGTTACATAGCGCTTATTGCCCTGCTGGTCTGTGTAATTGCGGGTCTGCAGAGATCCGACGACACAGATCGGCTTGCCCTTACGGAAGAACTTGCAGATGAACTCTGCAGTCTGTCTCCATGCAACGATGTTGATGAAGTCCGTCTGGTACTGACCGTTTGCATCTTTGAAACGGCGGGAAACTCCGATGCTGAACGAAGTGACGGAGACACCTGCGGGTGTCTGCTTCAGCTCCGGATCAGCCGTGAGGTTGCCCATCAGAATTACTTTATTTAAGCTCGGCATTGTGATGACCTCCGCTTAAATCAGACTCTGGTGGTCATGGAGCGCATGATGCTGTCGTTGATGTTGAACAGACGGGTGAGTTCTGCGATGAAAGAGGTTTCTGCCTTGTAGTTGACAAGGACATAGTAGCCTTCCATCAGGTCATTGATCGGGTATGCAAGTCTGCGCTTGCCCCATTCATTGACGGATTCGATCTCGCCGTTCGCTGCCATCAGAGAAGTGAACTTCTCAACGACTGCCTTGGTGTCTTCTTCAGACAGCTGGGGATTGACAATGAACATTGTTTCGTAGGAACCGATAATCTTTTCCATGTGTTTTGCACCTCCTTATGGACTTATGTCAGAAGCTGACGCTTCTGAAAGGATCAATAAAACCAGAAACAGTTTTATCTTTTGGAGTATACCATAAATTTCTTTTGGTGTCAAGGGGTTTTGGATGATTTTCTTTGTTTTCAGCGCAAAAAATCGAATAAAAATTAAGTTGTATCGCCGGAGGGGAAACAAGGAACCATATCAGACGCCGAAGTTCCCTTGCCTCCTCCCGGTGGGTTTGGATTACTGTGAGGTTATGATTGCCCCCTTCTCCACCCTCCTTGGCCGGAAGCCATGGGTGCAGCGGATGTTTTTTGATCCGCCTGCGGCAATGCGTGGGTATTCAACGTTGGGAGCAAATGGGCACGATGAGGTCATTTCTTCCGTTTTGTGCCGAAGAGGGTACGGATGAAACGGTTGGTATAGGCTTCTTTGGTGTCGAAATCCATTGCGGCGATGTAGTGAGATTCGAGGGCATCATGGTGTTCTCCGGCCTCGCAGAGGGAACGGCAGGCGCCGTCCATCAGCTCTTCCCGGCACTTTGCAGCGAAGCGATACTTCTCGCGGACTGATGACAGGCGGTTTTTCTCAAAGAAGCGGTCGGTATTGATGATGGGATCGGTATCGTTCTGTTTTCCGTAGCGGTCGGTCATAAAAAGGCGGCCGGAAGCGGGGAGATACAGGCCCTCGGTCCGGGCGGGGTCCAGAGGGGACGCGAAGCGGGTAAAGGGTATGCCGCGGCGGCGGGTCTCACAGCAAAGCGTTTCAAAGAAGAAATCGGCAAGACCCTTTTTATCGGAGACATAAATACGTTCCTCCGCCAGAAGCTCCGCCGTGGGGAGATGGACAATGCCGGCGGTGCTGATGGCGGTGGTGAAGCGGAGGGTCTCCGTGCCCGGCTCCCCGCCCCTGATTCCACGCAGGAGCCGTGTTGCTGTGCGCTCCGCTTTCTCTTCAAGATAAGCAGGAGCAGCGAGGATGCGCTGTCCCTCGGCAAGGATGCCTGCGGCGCGGAGATAACGGGCGGCAAGGCGGTGAGCTGCCGCGTTTGCCTCCTGGGCTGCGCGGATATCGGGCAGCGCTTCTTTCAGTTTCCCGACGCGGAAGAACATGCCCATATTGATGATCTCCTCCACCGCCCCCGGGCATTTCGGATCCCTTGCATGGGGTGCGGTGCCGTCCATCATAGCAAGGCCCCGGGCCGGGATGCGGATGCCGTCAAGGGATGCGGGATCAGAAGAACAGAGGTCGTATTCCACGGCATAGCCCCGTTCTTCTGCTGCCTCCGCTACCCGGCGCATGAAGCTGGATTTTCCCGTTCCGGGACCGCCCTTGATGATGTAGATTTTCTCCCATTCCCCGCTGTCGGGGGAATAAAGGGTATCAAAGCAGGAATAAAAACCGCCCGCGGTATTGGCCGCCGCGAAATACGTATGTTTCGGTGTCTTGTTTCCGGACTGCATAATGAAGCCTCCTTATCCGCCGGATGATCTCCGGCTTCGTTTCATTTTATGCGTTTTCCGCTCGTCCGTGTGCAAAAAAGCCGGAATCGGTTTTCCCTGAAACATTGACAAAGACTGTCTTTTGTGCTACAATAAATCGAATATTAGTTTATGAAAAGGACGGTATCAAACAAATGAATTTCAAAGTCATGTCCTTCAACCTCTGGTGCGGCGGCGTCACGCCGGAGCGTACCGAGCGTGTTTTTGCCATGATCCGGAAGTACGATCCCGATATTCTCGGCGTACAGGAAGCAACACCCCAGTGGATGAAGCTGCTCAAAGAAGCATTCCCCGCCTACACCGCATGCGGCATCGGCCGTGAGGGCGGCGACAAGGGCGAATACAGCGCTGTTTTTGCAAAGAATGCCCGTTTCACCGTCAAGAGTGAATGTACCCGCTGGCTCACCGGTACCCCGGAAGAGTTCTCCTTTGTGGAAGGAAGCCTTTGCCCACGTGTCTACACCTGCGCGGAGCTGACCGACAACTGCGACGGCTCCCGTCTCTACCATGTCAACACCCACCTCGATCACGGTCCCGAAGAGGTCCGCGTGATCCAGGCAAAGTATCTCCATGAATTTCTGGAAACCCTCGACGCGCCTTTCTCCGTCACCGGCGACTTCAACTGCGAAGAAGGCACCAGCCCCTCCTACCAGAGCTTTACCGCTTCCCTCATCGAAGACAGCAAGATGAAAGCGGAGCAGAAATATGCTGCTCCCACCTTCCATGGTTATCATGATCTGAAGGCGATCATCGACTTCTGCTTCATCCGCCGCGGCGACTACACCGTAGAGGATTACCGTGTCCTTGACGAACTGATCGACGGCGAGCATCCCTCCGACCACAACCCCGTGCTTGTCACGCTGTGCAGAAAAGCATGAGCGGTAAGAACGTCATTCTCATCGGTATGCCGGGAGCCGGAAAGACGACCATAGCCAAGCGTCTTGCGGCGACCTCCGGCCTGCACTTCCTCGATACCGACCGTGTCATTGAAGAAAAGGAAGGCCGCAGACTGGCAGAGATCATTGCAGCGGAAGGCACGAACGGATTTCTTGCCATTGAGAACCGGATCTGCTCCGAACTGCAGGCCGAGGGCTGCATCATTGCCACCGGCGGCAGTGTCGTCTACGGTGAGGAAGCCATGGCCCATCTGAAAGAGCTGGGCACCGTGGTCTACCTCAAACTGAGCTGCGCTTCCCTCTCCGCGCGTCTTCGCAATCTGGAGGAACGCGGTGTCGCGCTGAAGCCCGGTCAGACCCTGCAGGATCTTTACAACGAGCGCACACCCCTTTATGAAAAGTACGCCGATATCACCATCGACGAGCACATGTCCTACCCCGCCCAGACGGTAACCCGGGTTCACCGGGCGCTCCGCCGCGCGAACTTCTTCCGCGGCCTTGGCTGGATGCGGCATCAGACGGATAATCCCAGAAGAAAAGAAAAAAAGCCGACAAACGAATAAAAACTGCGGTACCGGATCATATCACCGGTACCGCAGTCTTTTTGTCTTTGAGAAAATTACTTGTTTTCGATTGCCATGAGCATTGCCACACGGTCTGCATGTCTGCCGCCCTCAAATTCCGTTTCGAGGAACAGCTTGACCATGTCGAGCGCCAGTCCTGCACCGACCACACGTCCGCCCATGCAGAGGACGTTTGCGTCATTATGGGCGCGGGTCATGCGTGCGGAGAAGGTATCGGAGCAGCATGCTGCACGGATGCCCTTATGCTTGTTGGCAGCCATGCTCATGCCGATGCCGGTGCCGCAGACAAGAATACCGCGGTAACATTCACCGGACTGGATCGCCTCGCAGGCTTTTGCGGCATAGTCGGGATAATTGACGGACGCGGTGGAATCGCAGCCGAAGTCCACATACTTTGCGCCGATCTTGTCGAGGTACGCAAGAATCTCTTTTTTCAGTTCGTAGCCGCCGTGATCGCAGGCGACTGCAAGAATCTTTTCAGCCATGTCTTATAACTCCTTATGTAAATAAAAAATAGAATACGGATTACTGAATGCCGTTTTTCTCCCGCTCCGCCTGGGAGGGACGAAGATAGGACGGCTTCAAAAGCAGATCGGTAAAGCCCGATTTGTCTTCTGCCGCATCGTAAATGCGTTTTGCAGCGGACGCAACGCTGAGTGCGCTCTGATAACGGAGCGGCAGAGGCGCTTCCTTTGCTCCCGGCAGATGGATTTCACGCTCGGTCACGCGGCAGCCCTCACCGACGAAAATGACGGGCAGGGTCAGCGCTTCCAGTTCCTTTTCAAGATCCTTTGCGGCGATCATGCAGTCCTCGGTGATACGGGTCATGGTGACGTTTCCCTCCACATCATGGGCAAAGAGGAACAGTGCCTGATAGAGCTGATTCCGGCGGGCATCCATGACGGGGCAGGCATAGAATGAATCTGCTGTGACCGTGAGAGGCCGGAGGTTCTCCGCCAGTGCTTCCAATGTGGAAACCGGAACACAGGGCTTGTTTTTCCCGAAAGCCAGACCCTTGATGACCGAAACGCCGATGCGGACACCGGTAAAGGAACCGGGACCTGCGGAGACGGCGAAAAGATCGACGTCATCCACAGTCGCCTGCGCATTTTTCAGGGTGTTTTCCACCATGTTCAGCATGGTTTCCGAATGGGTCATTGTGCCGTTCTGGGTGTAGACACCGATGGGGGCGAAGTCCTCCGTCAGCGCGGCAGCGGCAGTCACGGCGGTGGTGTCAATGGCAAGAATTTTCATGATTTGACTGGTCCTTTCGCAGTTATACGGGGGATACGATCCGCTCAATGCGGATGCTCCGTTTATCGGTATCATCCGGGTCTTTGGAGATCGTGATGTGATACCGCTCATCGGGGAGCGCATAGGGAATCTTTTCGGACCACTCGGCAAAGGAGTAGCCGCCGCGCTCCAGGTAGTCCCAGTAGCCGATGGAGTCCAGCGAATCTTCGTCGTCGATGCGGTAGAGGTCGAAATGCAGAAGCAGTCCTTTTTTCCCGTGATACTCGTTGACGATGGTATAGGTCGGGCTCTGCACATGGGCACCGGGAGCAATCACCGAGGCAGCTCCCCGGACAAAAGCGGTTTTCCCGGCTCCGAGGTCCCCGTACATGGCGCAGAACGCACCTTTGGGTTCATTTTCCAGAAGATAGGCAGCGAGCCTCGCGCCGACAGCCTCCGTATCCTCCGGGGAAGCACTGACGGCTTCCATGATCAAATTTTCATTCATAGGTCTCATTTCCTTTTGCAATAGGTCCCTGCAGCTTATGATAACAATAAGTATAGCACATTTCCCGCATTTTTGAAAGAGGTTTTTGCAAATAAATATGTAGTATCTGTAAATCTTATAAAAAACTCCGAATTCCTCTTGCAAAAACAAAAATCTTCTGTTATAATATATGGCAGGCAAGATATAAAATAAGGCCATACCAGCCGGGGCGTCAGCGGTGCCTTGTACCTGCAATCCGCTATAGCAGGGGTGGTTTCCTTTTATAAGGTTTTGGCTCGTGTGGTCAGCTTTGCAGCCGAGCTTATGTTGACGAACGGGTCTTGCGCAACCGGATGCTGTGAACCATGTCAGGTGGGGAACCAAGCAGCATTAAGCAGATTTTCCGGTGTGTTGCAAGGGTGCCTGTTCTGAGTACGCTTCTGCGGGGCGCACATGGATCGGATCGAATTTTAGGTGTATGGTCTTATTTTGTATCCTGCCGTTATTCTTTTTTCATGACAGAGGGGTGTATTTCCATGTATCAGACTTTATACCGGAAATGGCGGCCCCTGACCTTTGACGATGTCTGCGGGCAGGAGCATGTTTCTTCCATCCTCCGTCATGAAATCACTGAGGGTAAGACCTCTCATGCCTATCTGTTCTGCGGCTCCCGCGGAACCGGCAAGACCACCTGCGCAAAGATTCTCGCCCGCGCCCTCAACTGTGAGAATCCCCAAGACGGCAATCCCTGCGGTGTATGCCCTACCTGCCGCGGCATCCTCTCCGGTGCCATCACCGATGTCATCGAAATGGACGCGGCTTCCAACAACGGCGTCGACAATATCCGTGACATCCGCGACGATGTAGCCTATGCTCCCACGGAGTGTAAAAAGCGTGTCTTCATCATCGACGAGGTTCACATGCTTTCCCCCTCCGCCTTTAATGCGCTGCTCAAGACCCTTGAGGAGCCGCCGGAGCACATCGTCTTCATCCTCGCCACAACGGAAATGCACAAGATCCCCGCGACCATCCTCTCCCGCTGTCAGCGGTTTGATTTCCGCCGCATCGGGACCACGGTGATCCGCGACCGTCTGCGTACCATCGCAGACGCCGAGCACATTGCCATCGACGACGACGCGCTGTTTCTGATCGCCAAGATCGCAAACGGCGGTATGCGTGATGCCATCGGCATGCTGGAGCTCGGCGGAGCTTCCGGGGTCGAGGGTACCGCCCTCTCCTCCGCCGCCGTGGCCGCTCTCATCGGCACCAGCCCCATTGAGACTACCGCCGCCCTTGTGGAAGCGGTTTTGGGCCGTCAGTATGACCGCCTTTTCGAGGAAATCGACACCCGTTCCCGGGATGCCCGCGATCGCGGCG
>JAKSPR010000154.1 GCA_024404655.1 Clostridia bacterium
CTCCGAAGAACTGAACCAATATCCACGCACGTACATCGTAGTTGATGCCGTAGAAGAAGAAATCATTGAAATCTCCCGCAGAATCGACACCTTTGACATCTCCATTGAGCCCTACGAAGACTGCTGCACGGTCTTTACGCCCCGTCATCCGAGAACGAAGCCTGTGCTCTCCAAAGTCGAGCGGGAAGAAGCGAAAGTCGATTTCGATGCGCTGACGAAAGAAGCGTTTGAGACGCTGTATACGATTTCTGTGGAGCGGAATTGAATCAAAACTTTTGATTGGGGCTGTCGCCGTGAGTGATGTGAGTGAAAGGAGTTTGACGGAATGTCATCAAAACGAAAAAGAAATAATTCCGCAAATACCCTCTCCGTCATTTTTGACGATCTCCGTGCGCGCATCTCGGCCTGCGATCCGATTCTGATCGTTTTTGCGCTCTGCATGGCGCTCTACGGGCTTCTTGTGATTTCCTCCGCTGTCCATGCCTCCATCCCCGACGGCTGGCGCTATCTTCTGATCCAATCCTTTGCGATCCTCCTTGGACTCCTTACCATGTTCCTCGTCTCCTTTCTTGACTACGAACAAGTGATCAGGCGTCTTCACGTTCCTCTCTTTCTCTTTACGATCTTTATTCTGGTTATTACCCTCTTTATCGGTTCCGGGGAAGGGTCCAACAAGAGCTGGATCCGGTTCACGCTTCTTCCCATCGGTGTTCAGCCCTCGGAATTTGCAAAAATCTTCTTTATATGCACCTACGCCTATCATCTCTCCCGTGTCCGTTCGCATCTGAACAAGTGGAAAACGCTCTTCGGGCTCTGTCTGCATTTCGGGGTGGTTACGGGCTGTGTTCTTCTGCAGGGCGACCTCGGTTCTGCCCTTGTCTTTGTCTTTATCTTCTTCTGCATGAGTTTCTGTTCCGGTTTACGGCTGCGGTATTTTCTTGCTGCCTCTGCTCTGGTTCTGGGGGCAAGCCCCTTTCTCTGGGAGCATCTTTCCTATTATCAGCGGCAGAGAATCCTTGTGGGTTTCTCTCCGGAAGCGGACCCGCAGGGATTCGGCTATCAGGTACTGCGTGCGAAGCAGGCGATTGCCAACGGTGGGTTCCGCGGGATGGGGTATCTCTCCGGTGCGCTCTCCCAGAGCAGCAATGCCAGCGCTCTGCCGAAGCGTCACACGGACCTGATCTTCTCCGTCATGGCGGAGGAATTCGGATTCCTTGGCATCTGCATCTATCTTGCGCTCTATGTTCTTCTGATCCTGCGTCTTCTGCATCTCTCCCGCACGGCGCGGGGGTATATGGGCAGCTATATCTGCATCGGCGCGGCGGCGGTCTTTATCTTTCAGGGACTGGAAAACATGGGCATGTGCATGGGTGTTCTGCCCGTCATCGGTCTGACGCTGCCCTTTATGAGCTACGGCGGTTCGTCTGTCGTCAGTCTGTTTCTTCTGCTCGGTGTCGCGGAAAGCGTGGCGTCCCACCGGGTGAAATACTATATCGAGCGGGAAGAAGAAGTATTATAACCCCGGAAAGGAGCACTCCCGTGGCATTTCAGAAAGTCGATAAAACACAGGTCCTCAAAGATATCTTAAAAACGAAAAACGCCCCGGGCGGCGTGTGGCTGCTCTGCGGGGAGGAAGCTTATCTGTCCGGCTATTATCGGAACCTCATACGGGGGAAGATCATCCCGGACCCGGATATGGGATATTTCGACCATATCCGCCTGTCCGGCGCGGAACGGGGCACGGAAAGCCTCGCGGAGCAGGTCCAGAACGCCTGCGCAGGTCTGCCCGTCATGTGCGAGGGCAAACTCATCGAGATCGCGGAGCCGGATTTCTTTAATATGCCCGCGGCGGAATTCAAGGACCTCTGTACCGTGTTCGGCACGGTGGGGGAGTATCCTTATGTCACAGTCCTCATCCATTGCGCGGAGGAGGAATTCCCCACGGCGGATTATAAGGCACCCCAGAGCGCCATCTGGAAGGGTCTGGAGGCCTGCGGCGTGCAGATCGTGCCGTTTGCAAAACAGGACGAAAAGAAACTCGCACCGTGGTGCGCAAAGCATTTCGCCAGTGAGGGAATCGAGGCAGGTCCGGGCGTCATCGAAGCTATGATCGCAAGAACAGGCACATCCATGTCCGCGCTGGTGTCCGAGATGGCAAAACTGTGCGCATATACCAAGGCAAACGGCAGAAGCGCTGTCACAAGAGAGGACGTTGAGACCGTCTGCTCCGTCACGGAAACCGCACAGGAATTCGGCATACAGAACGCCGTCAGAATGAGAGATACAGGACGGCTCATGCGGGAGTATCTGGTCGCAAAACATCGGCATGAAGAGCCCATGAACCTGTTTTTCCAGATCTCTGCGGCAGTCATGGAGCTGTGGAGGATCAAGGGCGCCATGACAGACGGCATGTCGAAGGAAGATATCATGAGACGGTTCCGGATGAAGGAATATCCGCTCAAGATGGTAACACAGGGCGCGGCGAATTATTCCATGGCGGCACTGGATCGGCTGGCGACCATGTGCGCGGAGACGGACGCCATGATGAAATCGTCGCCGGTGGATGGTTATGTGCTGGTGGAAAGATTGATCTGCGCGGTTGGGAAAAGTTTCGGAGCCTGATCGACAGCCCCATCGGCAACACACACATTTTTAACAGGTTCTTTTTTGAACCTTACATTTCAAACAATATGAAAACCCTGATTTTTGACGCATTCGGAACCCTGTTTGAAGTATCGACCGGAGGTTCCGCTAAAACCATCATGAAGCACATCACCGATTGCGGCGGCATCGTTGACGAAAAAGCCTTCCATGAGGAATGGAAAAGCTATTATAAAAGCCACACCGCTGCCGGCTGTAAATTCATGACAGAACGGGAAATATTCACCGCCCGCAACCGGATGTTTTATGACAGATACCATATCAGCCGGGAAGCCGAAGCGGATGCTGATATTCTGCTTGCCGCTGCAGCCATGCGTACGGCATATCCCGAAACGGGAGCCGTCCTTGGGGAACTCATGAAGCACCATCAGGTTTTTATCGGTTCAAATACCGATAATGATATACTGAAAGCCGTCATGAACAGGAATGCCGTTTCCGTTCATAAAGTCTATACCTCGGAGAATCTGAAATCTTATAAACCCAATCGATCCTTTTTTGAAAAAATCCTTGCGGAAAACAATCTTTCTCCGGAAGATGTTTTGTTTATCGGCGATTCCGTTTCTGATGATGTTCTCGGTCCCATGGCTGTTGGTATCAGAACCGTATGGGTTGACAGAAATAAGACCGGGGGCGTTTTCGGGCAGGATTATACTGTCACGGATCTAAAAGACCTGCTTTGCGGTATCGTACAGCCCTGATAGAGAACGCTCTGTGAATACCGCAGGCAAACCCGCATTTTTCCGTTTATTTCTGTTGTTTTTTCTTGTTTTTCCTTGACAATCCGCGCCGTCCGCGTTATAATATTATTATCTAACCGCAAATAAGAACCCCCGAAAGGAATTATATAACTATGGCAAACGATAAGAAAATGGTAAGTCAGATCACTTCCATGGACGAGGATTTCGTTCAGTGGTATACTGACATCGTCACCAAGGCTGACCTGGTCGACTATTCCAGCGTCAAGGGCTGTATGATCATCCGTCCTTATGGCTACGCAATCTGGGAAAACATCCAGGCGATCCTCGATAAGAAGTTCAAGGAACTGGGCCACGAGAACGTCTATATGCCGATGTTCATTCCGGAATCCCTTCTGCAGCGCGAAAAGGACCACGTCGAGGGCTTTGCTCCCGAATGTGCATGGGTCACCCACGGCGGCTCTGAACCCCTCGCTGAAAAGCTCTGCGTCCGCCCGACTTCCGAGACCCTGTTCTGCGAACACTACGCCAATATCATCCGTTCCTGGCGCGACCTGCCCAAGCTGTATAACCAGTGGTGCAACGTCGTCCGCTGGGAAAAGAATACCCGCCCGTTCCTGCGTACCCGTGAATTCCTCTGGCAGGAAGGCCACACCATGCACGCAACTGCTGAGGAGGCAGAGGCAGAAACCGTCCGCATGCTGGAGGTTTATGCCGAGATGTACGAAAAGTACCTCGCACTTCCCGTCGTCCGCGGCAGAAAGACCGAAAAGGAAAAGTTCGCAGGCGCACTCGCTACTTATACCGTCGAGGCTATGATGCATGACGGTAAGGCTCTGCAGGGCGCTACTTCCCATAACTTCGGCGACGGTTTCGCCCGCGCATTCGACGTCAAGTATCTTGATAAGAACAATCAGCTGCAGTACTGCCACCAGACTTCCTGGGGCTTTACCACCCGTTCCATCGGCGCTCTGATCATGGCACACGGCGACAATAACGGTCTGGTTCTCCCGCCGGCCATCGCACCCATTCAGGTCATCGTCATCCCCGTGCAGCAGCATAAGGAAGGGGTCCTGGAAAAGGCGCATGAGGTCACTGCAAAGATCAACCAGTTCGTCCGCGCAAAGATCGACGATTCCGACAACACGCCCGGCTGGAAGTTCGCTGAATACGAAATGAAGGGCGTTCCGGTCCGTCTGGAGCTCGGCCCGAAGGATATCGCCAATAACCAGTGCGTCCTCGTCCGCCGCGATAACCGCCAGAAGTACTTCGTCTCCCTCGATAATCTCGAAACCGAGATCCCGAAGGTCCTCGAAGAGCTCAATACCGCCCTTTATAATAACGCGCTTGAGCGCCGTGCGGCTATGACTTATACCGTTGAGACCCTTGACGAGATGATCGAGACCGCAAAGACCAAGCCCGGCTTCATCCGCGCTATGTGGTGCGGCGATCTCGAATGTGAACTCAAGCTGAAGGAAGTTGCTGACGTTTCTTCCCGCTGCATGCCCTTCGGTGAAGAACCCTGCGGTGATAAGTGCGTCTGCTGCGGCAAACCGGCAAAGAAGCTCGTTTACTGGGGCAAGTCCTATTGATTTTTCTCCTTGTACTGTCTCCGGGGCTGCGGTCATGCTGCTGCCCCGGTTTCCTCTTTCCTTGAATAAGTAATAATACAAAAAGAAAGGCGTATATCATGAAGAATGTAAGAAATGCAGCACTCCTTCTTGCCGCTGCCATGCTGACAACGGCTGCCGCTGTCTCCTGCGGCGATACACAGACCCCCGCCGCCGATACTCAGGCTGTCAACGCCACCGAAGCCGTGACCGAGGCTGTCACCGAGGCGGAACCCGATCCCTTTGCGGAATTTGACTATCAGGGTCAGGATATCCGTGTTTACACCAGCATCAACAATCCCGGCGGCGTCGGCAACTCCAACTATCTGATCGAAGGTCCCGAAGAGGAGACCGGCGATCTGGTACAGGACTCCGCCTATTCCCGCAACCGCCGTGTGGAGGAAATCCTTAACGTCAAGCTGGTTTATACCGAGTATGACGCAAACTACAGCGAAACTCCCGGCAATATCAATAAGCTCATCATGTCCGGCGACGACCTTTATGATATCATGATCGTTGACCTGTTCCCGGCAGCCGGCCTTTCCTGCGACGGCAATTTCCTGAATATTGCAGGTGCGCCGTATATTGACCTTGATAAGCCTTACTGGTACAGAAACTATATGGAACAGCTCTCCCTTGACGGCAAGAAGATGTTCCTCATGGCGGGCGACTACTTCATCGACGTGCTCCGTTCCGCCCATGCCATGTACTTCAACAAGAATCTCCTTGCGCAGTACTATGATGACGCGGATGTTCTTTATAATGAAGTTCTGAACGGCACCTGGACCTACGACAAGTTCCTTACCTACATCAGCGAGATGTACCGCGACGTCAACGGCGACGGTACCAGAGATCTGGGAGACCAGTACGGTTTCGGCGTCAATCAGATCTGGGGTCCGTCCATTCCGTTCCTTGTCTCCGCAGACTTAAAGCTGGTCGACAGAAACGACGACGGCACCATGACCCTTGCTATGAACAATGAGAACTCCGTCCGCCTGCTGGAGCTGCTCAACGATATCTTCTATAACGATGCGACCATCAACACCGAACCCCTCAGCAAGGGCGATTCCATTGATGATCTGCTTGCCATGTTCAAGTCCGGTCAGGTTCTGATGCTCGGCTACCACCGCCTCGGCTCTTTTGAAAACCTGCGCGATATGGAATATGAGGTCGGTATCCTGCCTTATCCGAAATTCAATGAGACCCAGAAGGATTATGTCACTTCTTCCCACGATACCACGGAAATCGGCGTGATTCCGGTCACCTGCAGCAAGTTTGATACCGTGTGCGCAGTTCTGGAAGTGCTCAACAGAGAAACCGAGAAGATCGTCCTTCCCGCGTACTATGAGACCGGTCTGAAGGTCAAGTATTCCCGCGATGATATGTCCTCCCAAATGATTGATATCATCCACGGCAACATCGGCGGCTCCTTTGCGCTGGCTTACAGCAACAACTGCAACGCAATCTTCCAGCAGAACGGCTTCTATACGCCCCTTTCCCAGCATAAGACGGACTTTGTCTCCAACTATGTCAAGATCGAAAAAGGCGCGCAGAAGCAGCTGAACAAGCTCGTCGACAAATTCTCCGGAATTGATCAGTAATCCCGATCCTCATCCGGGCACACAAGCGACTTTCTGAAAGGAGCCATTCATGGAAAACAGCATCCGTTCCATCATGGAATACCTTTGTTCCACCCTGTCTTTTGACAAAATCACCTTTTCCAAGTTCCGTGACAAGTCCTCCGGCACCATCCGGGCTGTCGCAGCGGCGCTTGTTCTCCGCAAAACGCCCTACATCCAGATCGAGACCTTCCATGAGGACGGCAAAGTCCTCCACCGCAATCTTCCCGCTGCGGAAGCGGCGGAGGTTCTGACGGAATATGCCGAGCGGTTCTGCCGTCAGACGAATGTCCACACATCCCACGGCGACTGCGAAATCCGCTTC
>JAKSPR010000155.1 GCA_024404655.1 Clostridia bacterium
GATATGGCGGGCGGGGCGGATCCACTCGGCACCCTGCCAGTCTTCCTCTGTGGGTGCGGTGATGAAAGCAAGGGATGCCTTTGCGCTTTCTCCCTGATTGTCGGTGACTTCAACCGTGAAGGAATACTCCTTCATAGGTTCAAGGGTGGGCAGCATCGGGCAAATATCAAAGTTCCGGTTGCTCTCGATGATGCCGGTATCGCCGATGACGGTGCCGCCGTCACAGACCAGAATACGCGCGGTTTTCTGGATGACATTCTGTTTGTCGGAGGACAGTTTCCAGCCGAAGCGCAGTCCGGTAAGCGGGGTGAGCTTCGGTTCTTTCTGATAATCTACGGTAAGATCGTACAGGTTCAGCATGGGTTTTCGTTCCTTTCTTGTTTTGGGTCCTTTTTATGTGTTTTCCCGGATGATTCCGATGAGAGAGGCGGATATGATCTGATAGGCTGTGCCGTTTGGGTGGATGCCGTCAAAGGTGTAGTCTTCGGGCAGACGGCCGTCATCTTCTGCCAGAATATCAAACATATTGATATAGACGATACCAAGTTCGTCTGCCATGGCTTTCAGCTCTGCATTGACGGAGCGGATATGTCCGGTCAGGGTCAGTGCAGGAGAATCACAGAGCGGATACAGGGACTGCAGATATAGTCCCGCCCCGGGATAAGAGCATTTGATATCCTCCAGCATCAGACGGATGGTGTCGATGGTTTCCGTTTCACCGTGACCGAGCAGCAGATCATTGATGCCGATATGCACAAGGATGCCGTCGGGGGTGATTCCCTGAAAGGATTCCCGCCAGCGTCCGTATAATCCCTCCGCGGTATCTCCTGGGATTCCTCCGTTGACGGTGACAAAACCGGGATAGTACGCGGGAAGATCGCAGTAGGCTGTGATGCTGTCGCCGAGGAAAACAAGGCACAGCGGGTCGGGAGGGAGCTCCGTGACGGCTTCCAGCGTTTCAAGACCTTGTCCTGCGGACATGGAGACCGGGGCTCCTACAGGCGATTCACCCGTTCCTGTACCGCATCCGGCAAGAACGCAGGCAAAGATGATGATCCATAACCATGTCAATCGGAATACGGGTCTTTGCAATTATTTACGCCTCCTGTCCTCTGTGTTTGCTTTATTGTAGCACAAAGCGCAGGATTCGTCAAGAAAGGCTTCAAAAAACCGCGAAAAAAAACTACAGTTTCCCGGCGATGCGGGATTTCAGCTCTTTGATGATCTTTTTTTCCAGACGTGAGATATAAGACTGGGAGATGCCCAGCAGGTCCGCCACCTCCTTCTGGGTCTTCTCTTTTCCGTCCCCGCGCAGAAGCATCATGGAGCCGTCTGCGCCCTTTACGGAGCGGACAAGGCCGAAGCGCAGACTGATGATGAGCTGTTCCCGCTCGTCAAGGGCTGAGATTGCTTCCGCGATGATCTTTTTGTCCTCGTCCTGTTCCATGGAAGCGGAAATGGTGTCCTCGTCGCTGCCGAGAATGTCTGATAAGAGCAGTTCGTTTCCGTCCCAGTCCACGTTCAGCGGCTCGTCGATGGAGACCTCTGTGCGGGTGGGGTTCATTTTGCGGATGTACATGAGGATTTCGTTTTCGATGCAGCGGGAGGCATAGGTCGCCAGCTTGATGTTTTTATCAAGCCTGTAAGTATTGATCGCCTTGATCAGACCGATGGTGCCGATGGAAATCAGGTCCTCAAGGCCGATTCCGGTATTTTCAAATTTTTTGGAGATAAAGACCACCAGCCGGAGGTTCCGCGCGATCAGCGTATCCCGGATCTCCCCGTGAGAGGACCGCTCCCCATCATCACAGTAGCGGATGAGCAGGACGGATTCTTCCTCTGCGGTCAGAGGCGGCGGCAGCGTGTCCGCGCCGTTGATATAAAGAACGGGACCTCCGGCACGGAAAAACAGTGCGCGGAGCATTGTAAAAAGATCATCTTTCAGTTTCATTTCTGCAAATACATCCTTTCTGTTTTCAGTATTATGAAAAGCGGCACAGGGATTTCCTCGGTGGGAGAATGGCACACGCCGGTTCTTTGCCTGGATGCCCCACTTCTTTGGTTATGACAAGATAGGCGTCGATCTCCGCAGAGGTTCCGCCGCTTATGAGCGTCAGATGCTTCGGCCGGTACCCACGGCAGAGATGTTCTCCGTTTACGGTGGTGATGGGAATGAGGCGCATGGTGTGCTCCGCAAATGCATGCGCTGTCCCAGGCGGCAGGAAGATGACGGGCAGACCGGAGATCGGTTCCCTTGCAAGATTCCCGGTATCGAAAAAGCAGGGGAAGTCAAACGTCTTCCCATCCGATTCCAGGCGGAGAACCGAATCTCCCTCATCCTCCGCTCTGCCGCCGGTCAGAAACCGTACAAGGCCCGTGACAAGAAGTGCCGTGAGCGCTGCCGCTGTTCGGAACAGGTGGAATTCCGATGACGATGTACGTACTCCCCCGGCGGTCAGTCTGTCAAGCCTGAGACAGATGAATGTCATAAGTCCGCCGATCACAGCCTCCGCTGCGGCAAAAAGCAGGAGTGATGAGAAAAGCGTTCTCACCCGCACCCGCTTTTCCGGCAGAGCGATCAGACAGGAAACGGCCGCTGTCAATGCCGACAGGAGCAGATATCCCGTCTTCGACCCGCCGAAGATCGCCGCAGCGCATCCGAACAGTGCGCTTAAAACGGAAGCTGTAATCAGCCGCAGCGCGCAGGGACGTCTGCCCATGATGCGGAGCATCAGATACAGCGCAAGGAAATCCATGGAAAAGTCGATGAAAAAAAGAACGTCCGCCCAGATAATCTGTGTCTCCGTTGTCACCCTCTCCTGTTCTTTGTACATCATTATACCGCAGCAGGCGGTAAAAAACTGTCAGTTCGGGGATGGGGATAAAAGTTCTCATCGACAGCGGAATTCTGCACCGCTGCCGCTTTTTTCGTCCTGTTTTTCCCGGCGGATCATCCGGATGACTGATCTTTCAGCCGCTGATACTTTTGTTTTGTGGCTTCTCCGCCGCGCAGATGGCGTTCTGCCTTATTGACTTCGAGAACCCCGCGGACAATGACATACATGGCGGGGTCTGCGTACTGCAGGCGTTTTGTCATGTCCTTATGGACGGTGGATTTTGAGATGCCGAAAGCCCTTGCACATTCTCTGACGGTTGCGTGGGTACGGCAGATATAGGCACCGAGTGTCATGACCCGCTCCTTGATGATATCCATGACCGATCGTACTCCTCCCGATATGGTTTTGTTCCATCCTATGCAGAGGATACCGGGTTCTATGCGGGGAAAATTGTTTATTTGGTATTTAGAAATGTGCAGTGGCGCAGCAGCTCATTATTAAGTGCTGTTTATTTTATGCGCCTTGCAGTGATTTCCTCCCTGTTTCATCCGGGCGGGATTCCAAAAATTTCTGCGGTTTCCGAAATATTAACAAATAACGGGTTTTCACAGCGCACTTTCTGTGATATAATAGGTTCAGTACCATTTTGTCATGGAAAAAGAAAGGAAAAACAGCACTATGATCAAAAAGACAATTCTGGAAGAAGTCCTTGCCAAAGCCATGTCTTCCGGTGCCGATTTTGCAGAGATCTATGCGGAAAATACACGTTCCAACGTTATCCACATGATCGACGGCAAGATTGACGCAATCACCGACAACACCATCTGCGGTGTCGGCATCCGCGCGTTCCTCGGTGTCCGCTGTGTCAGCGCATCGACCACCGACTTATCACGGGAAGGTCTGCTCCGCTGTGCAGCCTCCGTTGCTGACGTCATCGGAGACAAGCCCACACAGCTTGACATTCACCTGACCGGACGCATCTTCCCCGATATCCATCCTGTGAAGATCGTTCCCGACACAGCAAAGAAAACGACGAAGATCGACCTGCGCAAAGCCGGATATTTCTCCGCAAAGAACTATCATGAGGATATTGCCCAGGTCTCTGCCAACCTTCTGGACGTAGACCACAACATCATGATCGCAAATTCCGAAGGTCTCTTTACGACCGACCGCCAGATCCGCACCCGTATGACCATCAGCGCCGTTGCATCGAAGAACGGTGAGAATCAGTCCGGTTATGCAGGTCCCGGCAGACGCATGGGTCTGGAGCTCTTTGATATGATCTCCCCGGAATCCATCGGTACGGAAGCAGCCAGAAGTGCGATCGTCAATCTGAATGCAGGCTACTGCCCCGCCGGCAAGATGACCGTTGCCATTGAAAACGGCTTCGGCGGCGTTATCTTCCACGAGGCATGCGGTCACTCTCTCGAAGCGACCTCTGTCGCCCGCAACACTTCCCAGATGGCAGGCAAGCTCGGACAGAAGATTGCAAATGAAAAGGTCACTGCCATCGACGACGGCACCATTGCAAACGCATGGGGTTCCATGAATATCGACGACGAAGGCACTCCCTCCCAGAAAAAGATCCTCATTGAGAACGGTATCCTTAAGACCTACATGATCGACAAGTTAAACGGCCGCCGCATGGGCATGGAAGCCAACGGCTCCAGCCGCCGCCAGAGCTTTGAATACGATCCCACCTCCCGTATGACCAACACCTACATTGCAGCCGGAAACGACAAGAATGAGGATATCATCTCTTCCATCGAATACGGTCTGTATGCAAAAAAGATGGGCGGCGGCTCCGTCAACCCCATCACCGGTGCATTCAACTTCGCCGTCAGCGAAGGCTATATTGTCAGAAACGGCAAGATCTGTGAGCCTGTCCGCGCCGCTTCCCTGATCGGCACCGGCTCCGAGATTCTGCAGAATATTGATATGGTCGGAACGGATATGGAGACCGGACAGGGTATGTGCGGTTCGTCCTCCGGTTCCATTCCCACCGACGTCGGTCAGCCGCTGATCCGTGTCAGCGAGATCACCGTCGGCGGACGATAAGAAAGGAGCAGACACATGGAAAAATTTGACAGCCTGAAAAAGATCGTCCGTGAAGTTTCCGAAAAGCACGGCATCAAGGAATACGAGCTTTACTACACCGAAGAATCCAGCATCTCCGCCGAAACCTACCGGGACGAGATCAGTTCCTTCTCCTCCTCTGTCGGCGGCATGCTCCTGTTTCGCTGCATTGTGGACGGCAGAATCGGTTATGCCAGCACCCAGAGTATGGACGAGGGCGAAATGGAAAATCTGGTGCTCCGCGCCGCCGAAAATGCAGCAGTCATTGAAAAAGACGATGAGGGCATCATCTATGCCGGTGCTCCCAAAGAAGCCTACGGCAAGCCAGCAGAGTATGATTTCGTCATGCCGGGCGCTGCTGAGATCCGGGAAGAAGCCATGAACTGCCGCAACATCATGTATGCCGCCGACCCGATGGTCACGGACGGCACCGAGTGCGGCGCTTATGCGGGACAGAACGTGATCCGGCTTTATAATTCAAACGGTCTTGATCTTTCCTCCGCCGTCGGCAACACCGGCTCCTGCATGGCAGCGGTCCTTGACAACGGCTCCGAAAAGCAGATGTCCTACGACAGCATCTACAATTCTTTAGGCAAGGATGAAGACAAGAAAAAAGAGCTTGCCGGAAAGATTGCAAAGAATGCAAAGGACAAGTTCGGTGCCGGTTCCGTGGAAACAGGCAAATACAATATTGTCTTTGAAGACAAGCAGATGAAACAGATCCTCGGTACGTTCCTCTCTGCCTTCTATGCGGAAAACACCCAGAAGGGTCTTTCCCTGCTCAAGGGTAAGGTCGGTGAGAAGATCGCCGCTGACTGCATCACCGTAACGGACGATCCGTTCTGCGAGGGCAACACCATGCAGATCGCCTTTGACGGTGAAGGTGTTCCCACAAGAAAGAAGAATGTCATCGAAAACGGCGTTCTCAAAACCCTCCTTTACAATCTGTCCACTGCAAAGAAGGACGGCGTCGAGACCACAGGCAACGCATCCAGAAGCGCATCCGAAATCGGTACCCGTGCGTTCTCCTTCTATATCAATCCCGGTGTCATGACGCGGGATGAACTGCTTGCAAAAGCGGGTGAAGGTATCTTCGTCACGGAGATGAAGGGCTTCCATGCCGGAGCCAATGCGGTCACGGGTGACTTCTCCATTGAAAGCGCCGGATTCATGATCAAAGACGGCAAGATCGGTGCAAGAGTCAAATCCTTTACCGTTGCGGGCAACTTCTTTGATCTCTTAAAGCAGATCACGGATGTCGGATGTGAACTCAACATGGGCGGCCCCGGCTTTACCCAGATCGCCTCTCCTGATGTTCTGGTGCCCGGCATGTCCGTTGCGGGCTGATTGTCCTTATCAAAAACTTTACAGGACTGTTTTTTTAGAAAAAGCAGTCCTGTTCATGCGAAACCATTTCAAGAAAGGAATTTCACAGTATGATCCACTACAATGCCAAACTGCGCACCTTCCAGCTGGACGGAAAGAATTCCAGCTATGTCATCGGCGTGTTCCATGACACGGCAAATTATCTGGTCCACCTTTACTACGGTGCGAAAATCCCGCAGGATGAGAATCTCTATGACATGCTGTTCCGCGGTCATCACGCATCCTTCGTTCCCGAAAACAAGGGACTTTACGATGCAGGCTGCCGTTACTTCTATCCGGCAAATGCGCCGATGGAGTACCCCACCGAAGGTGCGGGTGATTTCCGTACCGCTGCTCTGGCAATCAAGAACAGCGACGGCAACATGGTAACGGATATCCGCTACACCGGCCATAAGATCTATGCGGGCAAGCCCCGGCTTTCCGGTCTTCCCTCCCTTTATGCAAAGGAAGAAGAAGCCGAAACACTGGAAATCTATGCAAAGGATTTCTACACCGGCGCCGCCGTCACTCTGTACTACACCGTTTTTTCGGGACTTGACGCCATTGTCCGCTCTGTCAGCGT